>JAPYUD010000222.1:0-6111 GCA_029936215.1 Pirellulaceae bacterium
GTCCGTCCCAGGGTGATCTGTTTGCACCGAAGGACGAGATCAACAGGAACCATGGCAAGGCGATCACCTCGCCGGTGGGCGATGATGGCCAGATTCGCGTGGGGGTGGCAGAGTTCCTGCCGATGGCGCCGGTGGCTCCGGTCAAGCCGCGGGGTAAGTCGGGCCTGATGATCTCTGACCTGATGCCCAGCTTGGCTGGGGTGGCCGATGAACTTTGCATGCTGCGAGCGGTGGTGGCGGATAACAAGGCCCACGCGCCGGCTGCATTGCAGTTTCATACTGGCCACATTGCCGAGGCGCGGCCGTCGATGGGCAGCTGGATCAGTTATGGCCTTGGTACGGAGAACGAGGACCTGCCCAGCTTCATCACCGTTCACCCACCGGGGGATCCCCGTGTTTATGGTTCTTCTTTTCTGCCGGCAATGCACCAGGGGACACCGCTGCGCGTGCCTGGCAACGAGAACGAATCTGCCATCGCGGACCTCCGCGATCCGCATGGCAAGCCGGAAGCTCAACGCCAGCGGCTGGATTTCCTGCAGGGGATGAACCAGCGTTTGCTGAGACGAGTGAAAACGGACTCACAGATGGAAGGGATCATCGAGTCCTTTGAACTGGCCTTTCGCATGCAGGCAAAAACGCCTGGACTGGTCGACCTGTCCGGGGAAACAAAGGAAACCCAGCAGCTTTATGGTATCGGTGACGGGCCCACGGACCGGAACGGCCGCGCCTGCCTGATGGCACGGCGGCTGAGCGAGGCGGGAGTCCGTTTTGTGCAGGTGACGATGGGTGGCTGGGACCATCACGGCGATATCCATAATGCGCTGCGAGGCTCCTGCGCTGGCGCTGACAGGCCGATTGGTGGACTGATTTCAGATCTCAAGCGCCGCGGGCTGCTGGAAGATACGCTGGTCATGGTCTCGGGCGAGTTTGGCCGCACCTACTGGAGCCAGGACCTGTCGGGCAAGAGCCCGATCATCAAGCATGGCCGTGAGCACCAGCAGGAAAGTTTCTGTACGTTGCTTGCTGGTGGAGGTGTAAAACCTGGTTTTGTCCATGGCGAGACAGATGATCATGGCTACCGGCCGGTCCAGGGCCGGGTTCACCTGCACGATTTGCACGCCACGATGCTGCACCTGCTGGGGATCGACCATGAGCGGTTGACCTATCCGCACCACGGCCGCGATTATCGCCTGACCGATGTGTTTGGCGAGGTGGTCAAGGAGATCCTGGCGTAGTCGCCCGATCGGCAGTTTTTTCCGTTGTGTTCAGGTGCGTCTGGAGGAACAGGTACAGGTTGGTGGCATGATCACCAACGAAGAAACGGCTGCCCCCGTGTCCTTCCGATGCCAGGATATGGAGAGTGACCGGAAGACCGGCCTGCTTGTAGACTTTCTCGATCGCCTGGGATTGATCCAGCAGGACGGTCTTGTCCAGGTCCCCGTGGAAAATCAAAAGTGGTGGATCATCCTTGCTGACGTGGTAGGCAGCAGAGGCCTGTTTTGCCAGTTTCACTTTTTCATCTGCCCCCCCGCCGAGCAGATTGTAGACGACCGAGCCGACTTCATTCGCACGCGATGGCTGTGTCCTGCTCCGAAGCACGAAGTCGGTGGCGCCAAAGTAATCTGCAACGGCCTGGACCCGCGAGGACTGGTCAAGGTTTCCACCGACCCGTCCCTCCAGCTTCTTCTTCCCGCCGGTGGTTCCCACAAGCGCGGCGAGGTGGCCACCGGCACTGGCCCCCGAGATGCCAATTCGATCGGCCTGGTAACCATATTCCCCGGCATGAGCTCGTAACCAGCGTACCGCTCCCTTGCAGTCATGAAGCTGGGCAGGAAACTGGGCCACGTCGGTAAAGCGGTAGGAAATGCTGGCCACCGTGTAGCCATACTGGGAAAGCCAGGAGATGTAGCAGGCGTCCTTGGAACCGGCCCGCCAGCCACCGCCGTGAATCCAGACAACCAGGCTGGATCCTTTCGGCTCCGCCGGCAGGTAGAGGTCGAGCTTCAGACTCTGTCCATCGACACTGGCAAACTCGATGTCCTTGACGACCGAACCCGTTTCCTGGGCCGCGGCGCTGCTGAGAGAGAAGAGTAGAACGGTGCAAAGAGCAAGAATGATGCGGTACATGCAATGGCGGGGATTGAAGGTGAAGGGCTGCAGGCTGTCGTGATCGACCTTTATTAAGATCTTACACCACTGGCCACGGTGGTTCCCCCTGCATGCGGCGAGGGGCAGACACTTTCTATCGGTCGCCACTTCTCCTAGGAGAAGATCGAGCCGTGAAGCGTGCTGCTGCTGTCAGAGAAGGAGTCGACCTCGATCCCCAGCGAGTGCAGGATGCTGAGGTACATGTTCGACATCGGCGTCTCGCCACTGCGCCAGTAGGTGCCATGCTTGAGTCCCATGTTTGCTCCACCCACAACCATCGTCGGCAGGTTGCGGGGGTTATGGGTGGTACTGCAACCGCTCCCGTAGAGCACGATGCTGTTGTCCAGCACGGTTCCGTTGGTGTCCTTGAACTCCTGCAGGCGGCCGAAGAAGTATGCGAGCTGCTGGCTCAGGAACTTGTCGTACCTGGCAAACGCCGTCTGGCCGTTCTTGTCATAAGCATGGGAGAGGCTGTGGTGCGTCTGTGTCATGCCCAGCTTCAGTGGGAAGGTATCACTGATCCCCATGCCATCCTCGCGGTTGAGCATGAAGGCAACCGATCGCGTGATGTCGGCATCGAATGCCAGGGCGATCAGGTCGAACATGTTGCGGTAATACTCGGCCGGTTCTCCCTCGCTGGTGGCATCCAGGTTCAGCTGTGAGTAATCCTGCTCCTTGATCGGGATATCAATCCACTTTTCCGAGGCAATCAGCCGTGCCTCGACCTCGTTGAGCGAGGTCAGGTACTGGTCCATCTTTTCCCGGTCGCTGCGGCCCAGCCGCCTGTTAAGCGAGCGAGCATTCTCGAGAACGGCGTCGACCAGCCTGATACGCTTCTTGAGCTTCTCACGTTCTGCTTCCAGCGTGGACTGGCTGCCCCGAAAGAGGCGATCGAAGATCTGGCGAGGATTGTTTTCCGCCGGGATCGGTTTCCCCTCGGTGTTGTAGGAGATCGTTCCGGTTCGCGAGAGGAAGCCAACGCCCGCATCAATCGACATCACCAGCGATGGCTGGCGGCAATACTGCTTGGTGTGCTGGGCCACCACCTGGTCGAGTGCCACGGAGTTAAAAGTCTTGCGGGTGGGATTGTGTAGCGGGGCACCGGTCAGCCACATGTCCGAGCAGATATGCGGATCCGCCTTGGGGCCGCTGGGATGGTAAAGCCCTCCCATGAAACTGAGCTGCTTGCGGAAAGGGCTGAGTGGTTCTGTGGATTTGCCAAACTTGAATTCAGGCCCCTCGATTGTCGGAAACCAGCTCCACTCGTTGATCCCGTGTTCCGGCTTGGGTAGCGACATGCCATTTGCCGTGTACAGCGCACAGAAGCGGCGAGGAGTGTGCGAGGCGACCTCTTCACCCATCGCTTCGAGGACCGGCAGGACCAGGGTGGCTCCGGCAATGCCCTTGAGGACAGAACGTCGATTGAGCTTGGCGGTCATGGCCATGGTCATCTCCGAGCTTCCGGGTCGTGTAACGGGAGTTCTATTTTTTCAGGAACAGGTCACTCTTGATGATAAACCGAAGCATTTCCTGCATGCGGTAATCATCCTGGCGGAGTTTTATTCCTTTTTCTTCCAGGAAGGCAAGTTCATTGTAACGCAGACTACGGCCAATGGCATAACTTGCCATGTGTTTCAGATAACTGAACGCCACTTTATCTATTCGGTCATTGACCAGGTATTCCTTCAGCGCATTGAGATCTTTGATTTCCGTCCCATCCGGCAAGGTTGAATTCGACTCGATTTTCCCATCTTTCTTGGGCAGCCCGCCAGCACTTAGTGTCTCGAAGGGGATGCCCCAGGGGTCGATCCCCGCATGACACTTGACGCATCCTTTCTGGTTGCGATGAACCTCCAGCCGCTCAAGCATCGACAGGCTCGCAGTATCTCCAGAGAGCTCGGGAACATTCGGTGGTGGATCGTCGGGAGGCTCGGCGATGATCTTGCGGGCCAGCCAGGCACCTCGTTTGACGGGATTGGATTCACGGCCATTGGAAAGCCCGGCCAGGATGGCG
Source organism: Pirellulaceae bacterium (assembly GCA_029936215.1). GTDB lineage: Bacteria > Planctomycetota > Planctomycetia > Pirellulales > Pirellulaceae > SAT2750. Next base: position 4,163 of record JAPYUD010000222.1, read on the forward strand.
GCCTGGGAAAGCACGCCTCCCATGTCTGGATCCTGGTGGGCAATGGGAACAAACTTGAACCCGCTCTCGGTCCGGTCGGCCAGCCCGTAATAGCCGGCAACCACCTCGTTGGCCATGATGAACTCGGATTGCACCAGGTTTCGAAGGGGCAGGTTTTCCTGCACCAGGTACTCGAGGAAGCGGACCGGTTCCTGCCGCAGCTGGAGACGGGTGTCACGCGTCAGGGTCGGGTATCGCTTTCGATCGATCTCGACAACATCGAACTTGTCCAGGCTCAACCACTGGGAGGTGAATTCACTGGCGAACTGGCCAAAGCGGGGGTCCTGGACCATTCTCTCGATCTCGGCATCCAGGGACCTGTGAAGGGTCCTGGACGAGGCGAGGTCCAGCAGCCGGTCGTCAGGTGCGGTGTTCCAGAGGAAGTACGAGAGCTTGGAAGCCAGTTCGTATGAATTCAGGTCCTCCGGCCTGGGGCCCTTGCTTGTCTCGATCATGAACAGGAACTGGGGGGAGGTGAGGACGACGAGCAGCGTGTCCTTGATGCTCTGCTGGAAGTCTCCCTGGCGGGCGAAAGCACTTTCCCAGACCGCCATCAGCGAGGATTCTTCCTCCTGGCTGATCGGCCGACGGAAGGCCCGGGTGGCAAACGAGTGAATCACCTCGTGGGCGTAAGTCGCCAGATCATGCTTGTTGTCCGAGTCGATAAAAATGGCTTGATGCGTTGCCGGCGGCCAGCTCTCATAGAAAGGACCCTCGAACTCGACCGAACGGACCAGCAGACGTGGCATATCACGGCCGTCGGTGTACTCGCTGCGAACCCCGATTTCACGAACCCCGGCCAGGTAGTTGACGTTGTCCTTCTCGACATCGGGGCTGGGAAAGTCATTGATCGCTCCCTCGAAGATAAACTCCTGGAGGCCTGTCTCCTTGACCACCTGGGGCTGGCCTACTGGAGCCAGGGTGCTGCCACAATCACGGCGCAGTCCGATATGCACTCCAACACGAGGCGAGCGGCTTTCGAAACGTGCAAATTGCCTGGCAATATCGTTGCTCTCGGCCAGGGGGCTAAGAACCAGGCGTTGGATTTTCGTGCCACCGCTGTAGACAGTATTTACCTCGATCGGCCCGGCAGGGAGCCTGACCGCCAGGAAGGCAGGCTGGTGGAGAATTGCGGAGAATTGTCGATCTGCCAGCTTGAGAGTCAGGTTCTGTGGCTTCTCGGGCGGGGGAGGCTGGATGAACTGCTGCCCCGGTTTCAGCAGCGCCTGGATTTCTGCCGTATCCAGGGCACGGCGGTAAAAACGGACTTCATCAATCTCGCCCTTGAAGAGCTTGGAATCCTGGATCCGTCCGATGTACATGTGGATATTGGGGTTGTCCAGGTTCGTCGCTGCCACGCTGCCGCTTGCGACCTGGTAACCGTTGACGTAGAGGCGAGTCTCCTTGGGGGCGCGGCGGACGACCGCTGCCACATGTTGCCAGCGGTTGACGCGAATCACACCCGGCCGAGAGGCGACGGTGCCGTTGGAGACATTCGCCGGGTTGACGGTTTCCATTCGCAGCACACCCTGGTTGTTTGGCATGTCGAAATACCAGCCATGGGTCCAGCTGTACTTGCCAAGGCAGACAATCCCCCCCTGACGCAACTCGCGTGGATGGATCCATGCCGCCACCGTGTATTCCCCGGTTCCCACGTTCATCGAATCATCCCGCTCGACCACGACCGAATCACCGTCACCATCGAGCGAAAGGGCCTTGCCAAAGGGGGAGTCGATGTAGCTGGCGTCGCCTTCCAGGCGGCCGGTGAGTTCCTCACGCTTGGGATTTCCGGTCGCGTTTCCGTCAAGTGGCCAGTGGCCGACCAGGCTTTCGGCCAATTTTGAAGCATCCGGTGAGATGGCAGTATCTGGAGAGACATCGAAGTGCACGTCTGCCTGGTAGATACCCGC
>JAPYUD010000223.1:0-6108 GCA_029936215.1 Pirellulaceae bacterium
CAGCAAGCCCCCTTCCTATAGTTAGGAGAGGGACCCGCTGGGCTATCCGGAGACAAGACAACTCTCCTCGTTCCCTGGAGTAACCGGGCGAGGGCCAGGAACACGACCATGCAATCATCTAAACTCATTCAGTTGTTTCGCACATGCTTCCTTTGCTTGCTGGTGGCATTTCCCAGCGCGAGCCTGCTGTCGGGGCAGGAGCCGGCAGATGCTCCACGAAGCGATAGCAAGCTGGGGCCTGGCGTGTTGACCGTGATTACTCCGGTGCTCGAAGAGGAAGAGACAGTCAGCCGGATTTCCTTTTCGCAGATCCGTCGGGAAATGGCCTTTGCTGACTGGTCACCGACTTTTTCGGCCAGCACTCGCAAGTTGATTGACCGCGCATCCAAGTCCAGGCTGCGTCGACCTGTCTGGGGCCTGGAATTCACCTTCAAGCCATTCCGGCAGGTTGATGTCGACATTCCGCAGCCCACCGGAAAGATGCAGAAGAAGCCAATATGGTACATGATCTACCGTGTACGTTACCTGGGTTATGAGATTCATCCGAAGCTGGACCAGACGGTGTCTGGTTCCTCGACTTTCAACAAGTTTCTGTCTGAGCGACGGGATGTTGATGCGAGACGCTTTGTTCCCCAGTTTGTTCTTAAAAACCATGGCAGCGGGGCAACTTACCTGGACCAGGTGATTCCCTCGGCCCTTGATGAAATCCAGAGTCGGGAGAAGCTGGAGGTGTTGTATAACACGGTGGAAATGCCTGGAGTCCAGATTCCCGTTTCGAATGCAAAATCGGGCAAGGGAATCTGGGGAGTTGTGACCTGGCAGGACGTGGATCCGCGCACGGACTTCTTCTCGATTTACATCCAGGGGCTGACTAATGCTTACCGTTTTACGGATACGGGAGATCCTCAACAGAAGAGGGAGCTTGAATTCAAGACCCTGCAGTTGAACTTCCACCGCCCAGGTGACACGGTAAAAGAGCACGAGGGCGAGATTCGCTACGGGATTCCGCATAACCCGATCCAGACACGCATCACTCACGTGATCGAGGAAGGTGATTCGCTTTCGGCGTTGGCAAAGCGTTACCTGGGAGATGAAACCAGGGCAGGCGATATTTTTGACAGTAATCGTAATGTACTGGCCGAGGCCGACCGATTGCCTGTGGGCCAGTTACTAAGGCTTCCGACAGTGGATTTTGACGACCTGGAGCCTTCATCTGAGCTCGCTTCCGAGCTCTACTCGGTCCGCCAGCGCGAGCTCTTCTCCATCTATGGAGTCAAGGAGCAGCTGCCCTACCTCTGGATCTACCGGGCAGGTACGCTTGAAGAAGAACCGGCGGCGCAGTAAAAAGTTTACATGGCGAGTCGCGTTTTATTCAAACCCTACGAATCGCCAGGTCGTTGCCCGTAGCTCAAGGTGTTTTTATTTCACGAGGCATGTGATGGCACATAAGAAAGCCGGTGGTTCGACTCGTAATGGTCGAGACTCCAACGCCCAGAGACGGGGCGTGAAGAAATTTGGTGGCGAGAGTGTGATCGCTGGTAATATCCTGGTTCGGCAGGTGGGCAATCGTTTTCATCCTGGTAAGAACGTGGGACAGGGAAACGACTACACGCTTTACGCCCTGACTGATGGTGTCGTTCAGTTTGATCGCAAGGGCCGTCGAATCAACGTGGTATTGTCCGAGTAGCTTGCGGGGACAACGCAGGCAGAGCCTCGAGCGGTGTACAACAGGGATGTCCTCACCAGGGTGTGCAGGGATATCCCTTTTTTTGTGGAGTGCCAGTTCCACCGGGAGAGATTAGTGTTTGTCGATCGAGTATCCATTGAAATTCTTGCCGGCAACGGAGGTGACGGTTGTGTCAGCTTCCGGCGAGAACGCTTTGTCCCCAGGGGGGGACCCGATGGTGGCGACGGGGGGCATGGTGGAGAGATTACCATTGTTGCCGAGGCGGGCGTCGATAGCCTTGTCACACTGGCCCATCGCAAAAAATGGAAAGCGGGCCGAGGAAAGCATGGAAGCGGCGCGAACCGTCGTGGAAAGGACGGCGAAGCGGTGACCATCAAGGTCCCCCCAGGGACCACGGTGTTAGATGCCGAGCATGGATTTGTTCTCAAGGACCTGCTCCTCCCTGGTGACCAGCTGGTTGCGGCCCAGGGGGGCAAGGGAGGGAAAGGGAACTGCCGTTTCAAATCATCAGTCAACCGAGCTCCCCGTGAATCAACACGGGGCGAGGAGGGGGAGACTCGGGTTCTGATGCTGGAGCTAAAGGTGATTGCGGATGTTGGCCTGGTGGGAAAGCCGAATGCCGGGAAAAGCACGCTCCTGAGCCGACTCTCACGTGCCCGGCCGGAAATCGCCAGCTATCCATTCACTACAAAATATCCCAACCTCGGTCGTGTTCAGATCAACATCGACCGTTCTTTCGTGGTGGCTGATATTCCCGGGCTGATCGAGGGGGCGCACGAGGGGGCAGGCCTCGGTCACGAGTTCCTGCGGCACGTGGAGAGAGCGGGGATTCTTGTTCACCTGGTCGAACCGGCACCGATGGATGCGACAGATCCACTGGCGAATTACCTGGCGATTCACCAGGAGCTTGTGCAGTATAATGAGGTGCTGGCAAGTCGTCCCCAGCTTGTGGTGGTAAGCAAGGCTGAATTGCCTGGTGCGGAGGAAGTTCAGCAACAACTGCAGGAGGTCGTTGATTCGCCGGTCTTGTTGATTTCTGCTGTTACGGGAGAGGGGCTGAACGTGTTGTCTGGCCGGATCGTACAACTTCTTGACCAGCTGGCAGGTGCACCAGTTGAGAGAACCGGGAAATGACCGCGAATCCCTTATTCCTTGCCGTGGACGTCGGTAACAGCTCCCTGGCGATAGGCTGCTATCCGCTGCAAGCGGCTGCCCGCTCACTCCCCGAGCCGGTCTGGCAGAACCAGTTTCTTCATGGCCAGCTGGAAAATCCGGACTGGTGGGAGGGAATCGTTGCCCGGCTTGGCGATTCCCCCGCGTCCTGGCTGGTGGGCAGTGTGCACCGACCACGCTCTGCCTGGTTAACTGAGACGGTCAGGCTGGCGCGACCTGCTGACACAATTCACCTTCTTGACTGGCGCGAGCTTGGAATCCAGGTATCACTGGCCGAGCCGGAGAAAGTGGGGATTGACCGCCTGGCTGCCGCCGCCGCAGTGAACCAGCTTCGTTCTGTTAACAGACCGGCCATCGTGATCGACGCCGGATCGGCAGTGACCATTGACCTTGTCGATGCCGAGGGCTGTTTTTGTGGAGGGACGATCTTCCCGGGGCATCGCATGGCAGCATCTTCCCTGGCGAGACAAACCGACTTGCTTCCCGAGGTGCGCATTTCGACCTCTCCCGAGATCCTGGGAGAAAATACCGAGAAGGCGATTGCCAGCGGGGTTTACTGGGGAACGGTGGGGGCCGTACGGGAGATTGTTGGTCGAATGCGGGCGCAACACGGTATGGATGCAGAACTTTTCCTTACCGGTGGGGGGATTGCCTGGCGTGACGAGTTGCCGGGAGAGGTAAGCTGTTGTCCTGACCTGGTTCTCTCAGGAATTGCCCTGACGGCTGTGCACCTGCTTGGGCAGGCCAGAAGAGAAGATGCCTGACGATGCTGGATCCGGGGCTAACGTACGTCACGGTCATGACTCCCCGGGGGATCGGGGCAATTGCCAGCTGCCTGGTACTCGGCCCGGCAGCCTTCCAGGCAGTGAATGATTGTTTCTCGCCACGGCGGAAAAAACCTCTGACGACGACAGACCAGGGCCGGATCCTCTTCGGCCGCTGGCGGGGAGGGGAGGAACTGCTCGTCTGCGTTCGGGATGAGACTTCGATTGAAGTTCACTCTCACGGTGGCAGGGTGGCAGTCTCGGGGATCCTCAAATCCCTGGCGGACGCCGGTTGCCAGCAATGCGACGATGAGCAGCTTCTCGACTTCCTCGTGGCCGACCCGCTTGTTCGACTTGCCAGCCGGCTGTTACCCACGGCTCTCACCTCCCGTACCGCTGGCCTGCTACTTGAACAGTACCGTGGTGGGCTTTCAGCTCCACTTGGGCGAATCGTGGAGAACCTGGAAGCTGGGGAACTGGCGGCTGCCCGGCGTGCCCTGGAACAGTTGCTCCGCTTTGCAGACCTGGGGCGTCACCTTGCCAAACCCTGGAGGGTTTGCCTGGCAGGTGCGGCAAACGCCGGGAAAAGCAGCCTGCTCAATGCCCTGCTGGGATACCAGCGGGCGATTGTTCATGAGCAGGCGGGGACCACGAGGGACCGGTTGACGGCATTCACCGCTGTCGATGGATGGCCACTGGAACTGGTGGACACGGCAGGTATGCGAGAGAGCAATGAACCTCTGGAGCAAGCAGGGATGGAGTTAGCCCGTTTGAGCATGGAATCGGCAGACATCGTTCTTCTTGTGATCGATGCCAGCCAGCCAGCAGCAGGGCAATCAGTGCTGCCTGGTGGGATTGAAGATCCACTGCTGGTACTCAACAAGTGGGACCTGGTTGATGCGACAGCAGTTGCCGGTTCCGACCTGGCTGAACCTCCTGACCCGCTGCCAGGCCGTGACGGGATAAGGATCTCCGCCACCGAAAAATGGGGTCTCCAGCGGTTACTGGATGATCTCATTCGGCGACTGGTGATTGCGCCTGATGATCCTGGCCAGCCGGTTCCATGTGGTGACGAGCTGATCGATGCAGTCAGCCAGGCGGCGTCTGCCGTGGATCGTGGAGAAGTTGAGGAGGCACTCCGCCTGCTCAGCTCGTGGCATGCCCGGGATTGATCCTGGCAGCGACTGATTCGTGTGGACGCAGAATGGCGGATTGCTATACTTTAGCCGCGCTGGACCGCAGGAGTGCACTATCTGCTACTTGTACCTCCAATGGAGTTGAACAATGGCCTTCAGGAAACATGGATTGCTGGTGCTGTTGTCCCTGCTGATTTTCCACGGCCCGGGGACAAAGAGTGGTTTCGCCTGGCAGGAAGAGACTCTCCAGGGACAGGAATTGCCAGCGGCTTCCAGGGAGAAAGCAACCGTTTCCGTCCTGGTTCGTGAAGGTCAGCCGGAGCAGTTCGACGGGCAGGTGAAGCCTGCAGCTGCAGAGGAACCAATCGAGCAGCAACAAGAGCCGTCGCCGAAGAAAGTCCCCGGAGAGAGCCTCTCGCTTGAGCCAACGAGTTTCTCCGGTTTGATTCCCGGCAAGAGTACTGTCGAGGAAATCCGGCAGGAGTTTGGTGAGCCGACCTCCTCGCTCGACCAGTCCGGTACGCTTGTCCAGACCTACAGGGTGGATCCTTACGACCGTGTGGGAGTCGTGGTTCGGGAGGGCCTGCTGGAGTCCATTCACCTACAGTTTTCCGTATCGGTGGAGCTGGAAGAGTTTTGCCAGCAGTTGGAACTGCCGCCCGAAGAGGGGGTCGATCTGCCGGTCACGGTGATCAAGGTCCAGGAGCGAGTTTATCCGGAACGTGGAGTTAGCCTCCTGTACCGGATGGTGGATGACGCCCCGATTGTCCAACAGGTAGATTTTCACAGTATTCGCCAGCGTGACTTTCAGCGTGCTGCAAGGCAACTGGAAGAATCCCACTACGCTCGTACCCTGCACCTGGCACGAATCAGTCAGAGGATCAACCCGGAGTTAGCCGAGGCATTTGCGATCGAGGCACGAGTTGCCTCACGCGTGGGGCAGACGGCACTGGCGCTCAATGCCCTGACCCGGGTTCACCGCCTTGATCCTGGAGACCACCAGTCCCGGTTGTTGCAAGCCAGGCTCTGGGCCTGGACGCAACGAAAACCGTTGGCGATCAAGCAGGCCCGGGAGATCCGCAATAACAGCCAGGTGTCTTTGCTGGTTCGGGCTCGTGCCACCCTGCTCCTGGCAGACCTTGTTGGGGAGGTTGGCCAGGCCAATGCTGCCCTGGAATACTTCAAGGAGGCAATTACCCGGGCGACCGAGACTGCCAGGGAGTCTGCTGGGAAGGATCGAGATGAAGCAATCCTGGTGCTGATCGACGCTCATCGCGCGGTGGCCCGGGAAATTGCTCGTGGTGACTGGAAGCAAGATGATAATAGGGAAGCGATCGATCGCTGGCTG
>JAPYUD010000224.1:0-6085 GCA_029936215.1 Pirellulaceae bacterium
CGTCACTTTTTCCACGTTGTCGCGGTGTAAGAAGAACAATCGCCAGTCCCCCTGGGCCGCCCAGTCACTCAGCTCGATGGCAACCCGGCTGGTATTGGCAATCGCCTGTTCTCGCTGTTTCTTGATCTGCTGGATCACGCGCTGCACCTCTTCATCCGTGACGCCCTCTTCACCAATTTTTTCAATCTCGGCAATCATCACATCACGGACCTGGGTCAGGTTGTCCTTCTTGGTAGCCTGGGAATAGAAGATCATCACGCCCGGGTCATGAAGGGCAAAGGTGCCACCGACGATACTGCTGGCGATCTTCGTCTCGACCAGGGCCTTGTAGAGCCGCCCCGCGGGTTCCGTGACCAGCACATAGCTGAGGACATCGACGGCAGCAAAATCAGGGTGCGCCGCGGCGGGGACATGGTAAACGAGTCCCGCCATGGCGACATCGCCGACGCGGCGCAGTGTCACGCTCCGTTCCCCGTCCTGGGCAGGCTCGTCCGTGTAGGTTTTATCCAGTTCCCGCTTGGGCCGGGGAATCGAACCGAAGTACTTGTTGATGAGAGCCAGCGCCTTGGCATCTTCAAACTGGCCGGCGACGACCAGGATGGCATTGTCGGGCTGGTAGTACTTGCGATAAAAACCACGCAGACGGGGGAGCGGGACCCGTTCAATATCACTGCGGTTACCAATCGTCGATTTACCATAGTTATGCCATTCGAATGCGGAGGCCCGCATTCGTTGCATGAGGATCCTGCTCGGTGAATTTTCACCGCGTTCGAACTCGTTCCTGACCACCGTCATTTCTGATGCCAGGTCCTCTCCCTTGATAAAGCTGTTGATCATCCGGTCCGATTCCAGCTTGATGGCAAGTTCCAGGTTCTCGTCGCTGGCCGGGAGCGTCTCGTAGTAATTGGTGCGATCGAGTGACGTGGTCCCGTTGAACTGGGCTCCCTTTTCCGTGAGCAGCTTGGGAATGTTCTGGTGCGTGGGAGTTCCCTTGAAGAGCATGTGCTCAAGCAGGTGGGCCATGCCCGTTTCCCCGTATCCCTCGTGCCTGGAACCGACAAAGACGGTCATGTTCACCGTCACCGTGGGACGGGACTCGTCCCCGTAGAGCAAGACCTGGAGTCCGTTCTCCAGCTGGTACTGCGTGATCCCCTCGACCGTGGCCAGTTTCTCGGGTTCCGCAGCATTTATTCCGGGACTAGCGTAAACGAGCAGTGCGGTGAACAGTGCCAGGATGCAGACGGGGAAACGAATTGCAGGTATGCGTGACACGGCGGAATTCCCTTTCAATGGAACCTCGGTTGAATCGGGGCATGGCACACCAGCCATGCTTTGCCCATGATCGGACGTGGCAAACCGCGTGTCAATCGGCTGGCGGGCGGGGAATCAGGTCATACCAGAAAAAGTACTCCTGGTAGGAAATCCAGCCATCGCTCATCTCGCGGATACGTCCGTCCCGTTGAAAGCCGATTCGCTCGAAAAAACGGTGGGCCCGGGTGAAGCGCGTGTCTGACCAGAATTCGACGCGCTCGAATTTCTCATCGCGGGCGAGCTCGATTGCCCAGTCCATCAGCTTCTCTCCCCATCCGGTTCCTCGCAGGGAACGGTCGAGGTAGAGTCGCCGAAACGTGCAGGTCGCCCTGGCAGGATCGAGTGGAAGCAGAGCATGGCTGCCAAGGATCCTTTCCCCGGCCAGTACGACGAAGGAGCCGCCAGCGTGCAGGTAAGTGGCAGGAATGTCGGTCAGGTCTGCGTCCGCTCCCTCCAGGCAGAGGCGATCCTCGTACTCCTGGTAGACCTGGTCAATCAGTGCAATCACGCCCTCCTGGTCATTACTGTCGAAGGGGCGAAGTACCGGTTCGATCATCTGCGGAGCGTCCTTCCCTAGGGATCGGTTGTGGCGGGACGGGACACCTTGCCGGTGGGCTGGGGTCGGGCAAGTGCCTCCAGCCTGGCGGCGAAGCGACGATGTTCCATTGCTTCCTCGTTGCGACCGGAAATATCAAGCAGCGTGGCGAGGTAGAGGTGCAAACGGTAATTCGTCGGATTATTGTCGAGCGAAAGTTCCAGGGCATTGATCGCTCCCTCGATATCGCCAGCTTGTGCCAGGGACTTGGCATAGGGACCGTAACGGTCCGATGCCCATGGATTGAAATTGATAACCTGGCGATAGTACTGGTTGGCTGCTTCCAGGTTATTCTTCTGGTACTGCAGGGAGGCCATCATCTGCAGTCCCAGCTCGTGGGTTGGCTGGAGTTTGAGGATGGCGGCAAGACATCTGCCTGCCGAGTCGTAGTCCTTTTCCAGCAGGTAAATATTTCCCAGGTACTGGAGCGCAATAACGTCATTGCTGGCGACCCGGGTGGTGGCCAGCAGTTTTTTCCTCGCCTGTTCCAGGTAATGAGGATTATTGCCTTTCATTGCCTGGACATAGAGCGATATTCCTTCGGCGCGTTCGCGTTCCCATGCCGGTAGCCGCTGATCCGCTTTGTCGAAGAATTCCCATTGTGAATTGGTCGGCGATTTTGTCTCAGAGAGTGAGCGGGAGGGATTCTTCAGGATGCGGTGGTCGGTTGCTGATGAGTGGGCGATGTTGTTGACATTCGTCTTTCCCATGTGACAGTGGACACAGGAGTTGTCCTTCGCCATGCGAATGGACTCGTCCTCCGAGCACCCGTTGTTCTCATGGCAGTTGAGGCAGCGAGACTGGTAATATGTCTCGGCTTGCCCGGGATCCGGCTTCTGGTGTGGATCATGGCAGGAAATACATCCCATCCTGCCCTCGCTTGCCTGGAAACACCGGCTACTGTGCATTTGCTCAACATGGCTGGTGAATTTGACCTCTCCCTGCTCGTCGAACCCCGTGCCACTGACCAGCACGGTCCAGGCCTCAGAGAGTTCCTGGCCCGGCCGGAAATCCAGGAAGGTTTTTCCGAATCGTGGCTGCCGCCAGCGACCGGCGAGGTGGCACTGGTTGCAGATGCTCTCTCGCTTGCGAGGATCGAGTTGCGCCGGGTTGACGATGAACGAGTCTTCTCCCACCTGTCCAGCGAGGTGCATTTCGACGTGCTTCTTGCCGGGGCCGTGACAACGCTCGCAGCCAATACTCAGCTCGTGAAAGGGTTTGACTGGATCGTACTGGTTCTCAAGGCCGGCGAGGCTGTTGACGTGGCCGGCATGACAGGAAAGACAGTCATCGTCGACGCGTCGTTCAAAGCGGAGATGATCCGCAGGCCGGTAACCAGGTGCCAGGTCCCAGGTGCCCTTTTGTGCGTACCAGGTGAGGGGCGATTGAAACAGCAGGGGCCCTCGTTGGAACAGGTAGGATCGACCCCGCGACCCCGATCCAACGGAAAAGTCGATCTCCACCTCCTGGTTGAATAGCAGTTCCCCGTCGGTATCACGGAGTGATTCCCCGTGATGATACCTTGTGTCGGACTCGATTTCGTCAATCGGAATGGTACTTGTGCGGTACTGGAAACCCCCACTGGCAAACGTGTTCTCTTCCAGGTAATCCTCGATTTCGGAGGCCTGGTTGACCTGCGTGATTGAGTTGCCCATCGGGTGACGACGAAAAGTATCCGCGATCTCTTCATGGCAGTCGTGGCAGGCAGTACTGCCAACATATTCATCCGAAGGATCCGGGGGGAGAGGAAGCACGGGGCCGGAAAGGTCCAGTTCCAGCGTGACCTGGCGGGTCTTTCGACGGGAGGTAAAAATCAGCATGGCGAGCAGGGAGGTACAGACAAGGAGACTCAGAATGATCCTTGCATGTGGACTGCCGGGCCGTTTGCTCACGGATGCTTTGGCATCGTTCATGATTATCTGTGAAAGGCGAACGGGGAGATGGTTCCGATGAAGCAGCGTGCTTTTGAAACAGAAGTGAACGCAAAAAACATCGGCAGATCCTGCTGTTGAATACCGATTAAACTATAAACCATGGTTCAATGCACTGCCGTATAGATGGATCCCGTTGGGCCCCTGGCGGAGAGCGGGCAAACTGCTTTGTTGCCATGGCAGGATTGGGGTATTCTGAAGTACTCTTTGATTTCCGTGACGATCAGGATCGTCGATTCGCTCTCCTGTCAAGAAATTCACACCATGGCCACGTCCGCCCCTTCCTCCCCGATTGACCCGCCGCGTCCGCGGCAAAACTGGGTGCTCGGCCCGGTTCCTGATTACCTCTTGATCGTCGTGGCCCCGATCCTGGGGCTTATCTGGGGGGTGACGACCTTCAAACTCTTTGGTGGTGGCTTGAACGGCCAGGTTGCGGTGATCGGGATCTTCATGGTTTTCAACGTGGCACATCACTTCCCCACTTTCATTCGGATCTACGGGGATGCAGACCTGATGAAGCGTTTTCGCTGGAGTCTTTTGCTGGCACCGATCATTCCCTTTACCGCCTCGATCCTGCTCTGCAGTTACCTGGTCCTGCAGGGTTTTCCAATTCAATACATCGTTTACCTGAGTATCATCCTGACGATCTGGGATCCCTGGCATTTCCTCATGCAGCATTATGGTTTTATGAGAATTTATGACCGCCATAACCGGGCACCTCGAAAAATTGCTGCCAGGATGGATTACTGGCTGTGTGCCACGTGGTTCATTTTCTGCATGATCTCGGCAACAGGCTGGCTGCCAAACTTGATTTATGACTTCAACGATTTTTTCGGGGTTCCACTTCTGTTCCTGTTCAACAGCAGCATCTATGGCCTGATGCTCACGACATCACTCGTCGCTGCCCTGGCGATGACACTTGTTTACGCCTATTACCTTTACTGGTGTCGGAAAAATGGGTTCTACATCAGCACTGTCAAGCTGCTCCTGGTCCTGGTGACTTTCTCGATCATGTACCTGACGTTTGCTCCGAATGCCCTGATGGAGAAGTGGGTTCCGGCATGGACGTTCAGCATGGGTTTTGCCGCAATCGGGATGGTTCACGTTTCACAGTACCTGGCGATTGTCTGGAAGTACAATCGGGGTCTTGCGCGTCGGGAAGGTGCCTCTCGCTCGCCATTTTTTACCCGGTTGTTCAAATCTCATGGCGGGACTCTCACGACAGTGATGATTGGTTACGTGCTGGTCTGCCTGATTTACGGGTCCTTGCTGACCAATTATGGCAAGTCGTTCTGGTTTCCCTATCTGGGATTGAACGAGGGGGGTTTCACAACGGGGCTGTTAATTGTCCTCGGTTCCACCGTCTTCACGTCAACCCTGTTGCATTACTACTACGATGGTTTTATCTGGAAACTCAGGCACAAGGAAAACCGGCAGCACCTGGATCTTGTCGAGGGACAGGAAGAGGCGCAGAAAGAGGACTCCTGGTGGAAACGCAGTGATACATCGTCTGCAGGCACCGTGCTTGCCTGGCAATCACTCTACTTCCTGGTGCCGATGGCACTGCTGAGTGGACTCTTCTGGCTCTCTATTTCCCCACCTCACGAGCGTGACCCGATCCTGGGGATGCAGATCTCGCAACTGGAACAGGGGAGTGCGTTGACATTTCAGCAGCGAAGGACGCTGGGGGAAGAGAGCATCCAGCGTGCCGGGAAGCAGCTGGAAATCGAGCAGCAGATGGTGACGATTCGACCGCGTGCGGTGAATCACTTTAAAATTGCAAATCTCCTCTACGAACGGGCACAGTGCCAGTTTTACTGGGACAGGATTGAACAGGGAGTATCGCCTGACTTGCCACCTCGGCCGGCGGATCTTGTGCGGATGAATCCACCCCTCTCCGGGGCACTGGAACATTACCAGCGGGCGCTCACTTTGCCACCCCCTTACGGACAGGTCGATCGGAAGGATGTGCAGGGCCGGATGTCCTTCATCAAGCAGATTCAGCGAATGATGACGGACCGGTGAAGAAGCCGCGCGGTTGGTCTGTCAGGGCAGAGCGGATGTCTCCGCTTCCGGGCTCTCCACGTCCGGTATGACCGGTTCTGGGATTTCCGGGTTTGGATCGACATAGCCCGCCGGGGGGATCATCGGGATCATTCGCATGGCCGCTTCGAATCGACTGTAGTGAGGCCCAATCGATTTCCAGAGTTCCCTGTTTCCCTGTTTCTGCTGCTCGATAGTCCCGAGG
>JAPYUD010000225.1:0-6057 GCA_029936215.1 Pirellulaceae bacterium
GTCATAGACGATGATATCCCATGATCCAAGCCGCGTCGGCAGACTGGACTGGGCTGCTCGCTGCACCAGTTTTTCATGCTGCCGGCGGTAGGCGATGATCTGCTCGATCGAGATAATTTCCAGCTGGTGCTGGCGGGCAATCTCGAACAACTCTTCCCGCGAGGCCCGGTCACCACTCTCACCAAGAATCTCACAGAGCACGCCGCTTGGTTGAAGTCCCGCTATGCGGGCCAGGTCCACCGCCGCCTCGGTATGCCCTGCCCGCCGTAGCACACCACCCTCCTTGGCCAGCAACAGGTGAACATGACCGGGACGGACGAAATCACCTGGCTTGCTGCTTTCGTCAACAATCGAGAGTACCGTCTTGCTTCGTTCCTCGGCAGTAATCCCGGTGCGGCTACTGGCATGATCCAACGGGGTGACGAAAGCGGTCTGCAGCTTGCTCGTGTTGTCATTGACAATGGGAGTCAGTTCCAGTCGCTGGCAGATTTCCGGCAAAACCGGCATACAGAAGTCACCACGACCACTGAGAATAAAATTGACATTCTCGGGCGTGGCTTTCTCCGAGGCGCAGACAAAGTCCCCTTCATCCTCCCGGTCTTCCGCATCGATCACGATAATCACGTCACCGCGGGCAATCGCAGAAACAGCATCCTGGATAGAGGAAAGCTCACGGTCCATCAGGGGATCCTTCATGACATGATCGGTTTTCGGCAACACCATGCAGATGACATCTGCTGGCACCCGGTCTATTATAGACCCCACACCCCGCGGTCTTCTAGGTCGTGGAAAGCCCTCTTCTGGCCTGGAGAATGATAGCCGTATCAATTATGCGGGCCAGGCGCGGTAATGACCGTTCCGGAACGAGCCTGAACCATGCTTAGCAGCGAAGAATACATTGAGCAGGCCTACCTCTTCCAGGCCCTCCACGAACGCCTGCCGGACAATATCCCGATCCAGTCAGTAATGGAACAGGTCCGTAACGAGGCACTCAGCACGACACGGCTTCCATTGGCTGTCGACTACCTGCTGGCAGAACTGCGTCAGAGCGGGACGATGGCTCCTGCCATGAAGCAGCTCAATCATTACTTCGCGGCCTTCCAGACTTACCTGATTGATGAATCAGAAAATGACCGAGGGCGTTTTGACATACGCCTTGCGGTGGAAATTCTCAAGCGAGAGGCGGAATACCGGGCGAAGGGATTTTCCCGGCAAGGCCTGTTCCTTTACCAGTTCGAGTCGCTCTGTCGGAATCGCCTGCAGTACGACCCGGGCCTGCTGGCAATCTCGGAGGATCCTGCTTACGACGATGACTGGAAAGAGTGGATCCTGGTGATCCGTCGCCAGGTCGGAATCATTGACTTTGCCGACATGATCTACGTACGTAGCTGGCACTACATCAACCGTCAGCAGGAGGGGGGAGGAGCAGGGACGGCGGAGCCAGCCAAGCCTATCCTGTTTGGTATCCGGGAGGGCCAGATTGCCCTCGCCAATCGTCAGAAAGACCCCCTTTTCCTCTTCTCCGCTTTACAGCGACAGCTTGACTATCCCAAGGTACCACGGCCCAGCCCGGTAGATGATTCCCCTCACCAGATCGCCCAGATGACGCGGCGCCTGGAACAACTCGCTCAACGATTGAAACTGGTTGAAGAAGAACAGCGAAGCGGAATTGACTTGAGCCGTTTCTATGAAAGTGGCGAGAAGATTCCACCCGCGGTGGAGTGAAATAATACAGGGCATTCATGAGCGAGAAATCTTGAATCTGGTGATTTTGCAGGAAACTGCGGTTCAACCTCGTCGTTCAGCATGTTAAATTTCTAGTTGATAAAGAGATTATCGGCGATCATGCTTTCCGTGGCCTTGCGAGGTAGTCTGTGGACATCCAGTTCAACCTGAAACAGGATCTGATTGACCGGACATATGTCGAGCCGCCCCTGGAAGTAGAACGGCAGACATCGCTCCGCGAGGCGCTGCTATTACTCAAGCAACATGCCTGCGGACACCTGCTTATCTGTGATCAGGGGAAGCTGGCGGGCATTTTTACGGAACGTGATTTCCTTCACCTGATTGCCAGCCGGGCAGACCTTGAGCAGCCAATTGAAAACGTGATGACAAACAATGTGGATTGCCTCGCACCGAATGACACGGTTGGCACGTCCATTGCAAGGATGGCCGAGGGAGGCTATCGTCACATTCCCGTAGCAGACACGGATGGACGTCCTGTCGGGGTCTCCCGGGTGTCGGGAATCCTTAGATACCTTGTCGAATTTTTTCCTTCCGTTGTGTATAACCTACCTCCTCAACCACACCACTCCACCCAGGATCGCGAAGGAGCGTAATTGTCGATCAGGAAGATCGTTGCCGACGGGGTCACCCATCTCAATAATGAATTCTAGTGAGGATGAATTCTTTTGTGCCTCGTGGCATTTCAATGCAGTCCGTGGGCTTGCCTGGAAACCTGATACGTTTCCTCTCCACCAATAAAGGACGGACCTTCAATGGTCTGGTAATGCCGGAAAATGTCAGCCACGATTGAGGGATCGGACAAGATCTCGCGTAACATCGACCAACTTGATCGAGCCACTATCCGCCTGGCTGGTGACTCCGGGGATGGCATGCAACTGCTGGGAACGCAGTTCACCAATACCTCGGCCCTGGCCGGAAATGACGTGGCGACTTTCCCCGACTTCCCGGCAGAGATCCGGGCTCCCCGTGGAACTCGCGCCGGCGTGAGTGGATTCCAGGTGCAGTTTGCTTCTGAGGATATCTTTACACCCGGCGACACACTCGACACCCTGGTCGCCATGAACCCGGCAGCGCTGGTGACAAATATTGCTGATCTGCGCAAGGGTGGAGTCCTGATCGTCAACGCTGACAGTTTTGAGGCCAAGGATCTGAAACTGGCCAACTGTGACGAGAATCCTCTCGACAGCGATGAGATGGACCAGTACCGGTTGATCAAGATGCCGATGACAACGCTCACCCGGGGCGCGGTGGAAGAACTTGGTCTGAGTACCAAGATTGCCGACCGCTGCAAGAACTTCTTCGCCATGGGCTTTATCTACTGGCTCTACGATCGCAACATGGATACCACGCTTCGTTTTATCGAGGCCAAGTTTGGCAACATGCCGGAGATCGCCAAGGCCAACGAGAAAGCACTTCGTGCCGGCTGGGCATACGGGGAAACCACCGAGGCGGCGATCAGCACTTACAAGGTTGACCCAGCCAAGCTTCCCGCCGGAAACTACCGAAACATGATGGGTAACCAGGCCCTGGCCTGGGGACTGGTTACCGCTGCCAGGTTGAGTGACAAGGAAGTTTTTTACGGGTCTTACCCGATCACCCCCGCGAGTGACATCCTGCATGAATTGAGCAAGTTCAAGAATTTTGGTGTGCGTACTTTCCAGGCCGAGGATGAAATTGCCGCCGCCTGTTCCACCATCGGTGCTGCTTTTGGAGGAGCCCTGGCAGTGACCACTTCCAGTGGTCCGGGGATTGCCCTCAAGGGTGAAGCGATGGGACTCGCGATGATCCTGGAACTGCCAATGATCGTTATCAATGTCCAGCGTGGTGGGCCCAGCACGGGTTTACCAACCAAGACCGAGCAATCGGACCTGTTACAGGTAATGTACGGGCGCAACGGTGAATCCCCCCTGCCGATCCTGGCAACAAGTACCCCGAGTGACTGTTTTGATGTGGCCATCGAGGCCTGGCGAATTGCTGTTAAATACACCGTGCCGGTGATCATTCTTTCCGATGGGTACATCGCCAACGGTGCGGAACCCTGGCGGATCCCGGATGCCAACGAAATGCCCCGTATCGAGATTAACCATCCAGGACCCTCTGACAGCGACGAGCCCTTCCTGCCATACCAGCGAGATGAACACCTGGCCCGACCCTGGGCCCTGCCTGGAACCAAGGGACTCATGCACCGACTGGGAGGACTGGAAAAAGAAGATGGTACCGGTAACGTCAATTATGACCCGGACAACCACCAGCATATGATCGAAACCCGGGCCCGGAAGGTCCAGAACATCGCCAGCGGTATTCCGCCGCAACATATCGACGGGCCTGCAGAGGGTGACCTGCTTGTACTCAGCTGGGGAGGTACCTACGGTGCCTGCACCACGGCCGTTTCCAAGTGCCGGGGTGCGGGGCTGAGTGTCTCCCATGCCCACCTGCGGTACCTGAATCCCTTCCCAGCAAACCTGGAAGAGATTCTTGGAGACTTCAAACAGGTACTGATCCCGGAACTCAATACCGGGCAACTCCAGTTAATGATCCGTAACACGTTCCTGAGAGAATGCGTGGGTCTGAACAAGATCAAGGGACGCCCCTTTGCAGTTTCCGAGATCGAAGCAAAGATCCAGGAGTTGCTCGCGTAAACTGAATCACATCGACCCCGTTTTTTCGCACCTGAACGATGGCCAGACAATGAATACTGAATTACCTGTCCTGAAACCGGCTGACTTTGCAAGTGACCAGGATGTCCGCTGGTGCCCTGGCTGCGGTGATTATTCCATCCTCGCCCAGATGAAGAAGGCCCTCGCCCTGCAGGCCATCCCACAAGAAAAACTCGTTTTCATTTCTGGGATTGGCTGTTCAAGTCGTTTTCCCTACTACATGAATACCTATGGGATTCACAGCATTCATGGCCGTGCCCCCGCTTTTGCAACAGGTCTCAAGTCCGTCCGTCCAGACCTGCAAGTCTGGGTCATCACCGGGGATGGCGATGCGTTGAGTATCGGTGGCAACCATCTGATGCACGCGATCCGACGAAACCTGGACGTCAACATCATCCTTTTCAACAACCGGATTTATGGACTGACCAAGGGTCAGTACTCTCCCACCTCGCCAGTCGGAAAGGTCACCAAGAGCAGTCCGATGGGAGCCATCGATAACCCGATTCATCCACTTTCCATCGCCATCGGGTGCGAGGCAAGCTTCGTGGCCCGTTCAATCGATGTGAATATCAAGCACCTTGGCGAGATGTTAAGGCGAGCATCTGAACACCGCGGCACCTCGTTTATCGAGGTTTATCAGAACTGCAATGTCTTTAATGACAACGCCTGGGAATATGCTACCAACCGGGAAGTGAAATCGGATAACATAATTGAACTGGAACACGGCAAACCATTGATCTTCGGCAAGGAACGCGAAAAGGGAATTCGGCTCAATGGGCTGGATCCTGAAATCGTAGAACTTGGAAAAGGAATCAAGGAGGACGACCTCCTGTTCCATGATGAAAAGGCACCGGAACCGAGCCTCGCATACCTGCTCACGCGCATGCGGAACCCAGAGTTCCCAGAACCGATCGGAGTGTACCGTTGCATCGATCAACCGATCTACGATGAGCAGCTGAATGAGCAGGTTGAAGCTGCTCGCCAGAAACAGGGTCCGGGAGACTTGAATGAAGTCTTCAATGCCGGTGACACCTGGTCGGTTACATGACAACCTGTCCATTTTGCAGCTTTACGAATATCGAGGGAGTGGACACCTGCGAGATGTGCGGCCAAGCGTTGACTGGCCTGCACATGAACGCCTCCCCCTCACGTCTTGAAGTCCAACTGCTCTCGGACAAAATCAGCTCGCTCAATCCCAAGTCTCCCCATGTTGTCGCTCCCAAGGCCAGCATCCGGGAAGTTATCGACATCATGGTGGAGCATTCGATCGGCTGCGTGCTGGTCGTCGAGGATGATCAGATTCAGGGTGTCTTTACCGAAAGGGATGCCATCCTGAAACTCAATGCCGACTACCAGTCGATGCTGGAACGACCTGTGGATGAGTTCATGACGCCTAACCCACAAACCCTGGCACCGGATGCCAAGATTGCTTTTGCCATCCAGCGGATGGACCAGGGAGGCTATCGACACCTGCCGATCGTGGATGCCCAGGGCACTCCTGTCGGTGTCATCTCGGTTCGCGATATCCTCGCCTACCTGACCGGTAGCTAGTTAGCAGAACTCCTGCGAGATCGGCTTGATCGTGACTTCCGGCACATGCGCCTTGGGTGGAAGGCAGGCAATCGCCAGGACCAGCTGGCCCACAGAGTCGGCA
>JAPYUD010000226.1:0-6047 GCA_029936215.1 Pirellulaceae bacterium
GGTATGGCTGGAAGAGAGTGCCATCAGGCTGGCAGGGGGCTGAACTTCCACTCCCTCCATCTCCGTGGGAACTGCAATCAACACCTGGCGGTCATCATCGAGCGTGGCACCCACCACGATCGACTGCGCCCTGGTCGCCCCGGTGACCCAGGGGCTAAATCCATCAAGCAGGAATCCATCATCTATCTCTTCGGCCCGCAATACCGGGCGGCCCAGGTGACGGTGGCTTGTCGTCAGGTGGGAGAGTCCGACGGTGGAAAAAGTCTCACCACTCACCAGGCCCGGCAGCAACTGCTGGCAGGCAAACTCATTTCCACTGCCGGCTATCCGGCGGCAGGCACCGGTCCGCTGGGTGATAATGAATGTGGTAGAGAGGCAGGCAGCACTTAATGCCAGGTAGCCACGGACCAGGTCGACATCACTCCAACCCTGTCCACCCACGGCTGGATCGAGAAACCACTCGAAGACTCCATGGCGGCCACAGAGTTCCAGTTGTTCCCGGGGCCAGGCTGGCGTACCGTCGGCATCCGGCTTGAACAACGAGGAGGAACGGCTGGCAAGCTCATCACAGAGCTGCTGGAGTGCCGGATCGCCAGGATCACGAATGACCGTCGCTGTCTCGTTCTCGTTCATCTCGGTTACCAGGGAAATCACTCAGCTCGCCAACAGATCCAACCATTATAAGCGAAGGATCGGGGGCCGGTGAGGTGCCAGGAAACCCAGCGGCGTGCCATTTCAGGCCGCGCGGACGTTTTCGTCAGAATCCCCTGCGCGGTCTGCTTCCGGGTTCGGCTGCGGCTGCGCCTGTTGAAGTTCCCAGAGACGTGCCTGTTTCATGAAGGAATAAATGGCAGTCAGCGCACAAACCTGGATACCCTGCACGCCATCGAGGAACCCGAGCCTGAGGAAATAGGTCTGCAGGAAACGAAGCGGGCCCCGGAAGAACATGCTCAGCCGACTCACCCTTCTTCCCTGTTCATGCCATCGTGCTGCCTGGAACGTGGTGTAGCGGTGCATCTTGGCAAAGCACTGCTCGTAGCTCCACCAGCTGTAATGCAACATGCGGTTTTTCAGGCGACCATCATTGCCAGTGGAAACCTGCACCTCGGCATGATCGGTATCCCCGATGTAGCGACCCAGGTCACGCTTGAAGAGTCTCAGTACGCTGTCATTCTGCCAGCCGCTGAAACGGACCACGTGTCCCATGAAATAGTTGCGGCGGAAGATCCAGTAACCGTCCTTGCGGGGGTTGTCCAGCACCTGCTTGATCTCCTCGACCAGCGGCCCGGTAAGCCGCTCATCGGCATCCATGATCAGTACCCAGGAATGAGTCGACTGGGGAATAGCCCAGTTCTTGAAGTCACCTGAGTAACGGTACTCTCGCTCGATAATCCGGCAACCAAGCTCTCGGGCAATCTCCATCGTCTTGTCAGTCGAGCCGGAATCGGCAAGCAGGACTTCATCTGCAACGGGGAGAACCGATTCGATGCAGGCGCGGATATTCTTTTCTTCATCCTTACAGGGAATCAGGACGGTGAGTTTCGGTCGCATGCGTTCTTCCTCGAACGACTTCAACGGGTTTTTTTCGACGCCGGTTTATATCCTCAGCAGTTGCAATCACCAAGCCCAATGTCGCTTCCGCTGGTTCCCTGTTGACCATCGCCAAGCAGGTCAACTACACTCCGCCATCTTGTGCCAGCCCTCGTGAGGCAGCAGTTTGTCATGAGCGACAATGTCCTACTGGTCGGTGCGACCTCTGCCGTGGCCCGGGCACTTGCCCGGCGGCTTGCCAGTCGCGGCTGCAACCTGGTCCTGGCGGGACGGAATCGCGAGGAGCTGGATGCCATCGCCAGTGACCTGGAGATTCGCTACCAGTGCCGCGTGCGAGTCGAACTAGTGGATGCCAGAAAAGTCCAGGAGCATGCCGACTTCGTCGACCGGGCGATGAATGGTCTCGATGAACCACTCCAGGGAGCGATTCTCTGCCAGGGGGTATTGCACGACCAGCAACTGGCCGGTCAGAACTGGTCCCTGGCCGAAGAGATGATCGAGGTCAACCTAACCGGCACCATCTCGCTGCTGAACCTGCTGGCCGACCGTTTCAGCACCCTGGGGCGTGGCTACCTGGCTGCCATCTCTTCTGTCGCTGGTGATCGTGGCAGACAAAGCAACTATATCTACGGGGCCACGAAGGCGGGACTTAACGCTTACCTGGAGGGGCTTCGTAACAGCCTGTATTCCCGCGGTGTCCACGTAATAACGATCAAGCCGGGCCTGATCGACACTCCCATGACGCGGGGAATCGGCAAGATGCCAGGACCACTCACCACCACAGCTGATCGGGTAGCCCGTGATATCGACCGTGCCATCCGCCGCCGAAAGAACACGCTTTACACGCCCTGGTACTGGCGATGGATCATGTGCGTCGTCAAAAGTACCCCCGAGTGGATCTTCAAGCGACTGAAGATGTGAGGGAGTGTTGCCGCTCGATGAATCGCTCCTCCTACCTCAAGCTCATTCGCGGTGAGAAGAAAGGGCTGCTTGCCCTACTGCTGCGCGGCCTGCTCTGGCTGCTGGCAATCCCCTATGCCTTTTTAAGCTGGTCTCGCAACCGGCTTTTTGACTTCGGCTGGCGGCGGACAAGGCAGGTCGATGTGCCGGTGATCAGCGTCGGTAACATCACGACCGGAGGGACAGGCAAGACACCGCTGGTTGCCTGGCTAGCTCGCTGGTTGCGGGACCAGGGCCTGCTCGTTTCCCTGGTAAGCCGCGGCTACGGTGCCGAGGCCGGGGAAATGAACGATGAAGCCCTCGAACTGGAACGGATGCTTCCCGATGTACCCCACCTGCAGAACCCGGATCGGGTTACCGCGGTGCGGACTGCCATTGCCGAGTGTGGATCCCAGGTGATCCTGCTCGACGACGCCTTCCAGCATCGCCGCATTCACCGCGACCTGGACATCGTACTGGTCGATGCCACCGAGCCATTTGGAACCGGTTACCAGTTACCACGGGGGCTGCTGCGAGAATCTGCCAGGGAACTTCGCCGCGCCAGCCTGCTCGGGATCACGCGCAGCGACCAGGTGACAAAGGACTCGCTCGAGTCGACCATCGATCGGCTTCACCAGCTGGCTCCCGGTATCCCGGTATTCCAGTTACGGCATGTTCCTCGTGAATTGCTCGCTGCCGATGGCAGAACCACGGCACTTCCATCGCTGGAAGGAAAACAGGTGCTGGCGGTCTGTGGCATAGGCAACCCCGGAGCCTTCCATGATTCGCTCGAGCAGGCTGGCATGCAGCTGGCCGGTTGTCGCGAGTTTCCGGATCACCACCAGTTCAGCCGGCATGAGATCGATGAACTGGCAGGCTGGGCAAGGTCGTATTCCGAGGCGGAGGCAATTATCTGCACGGGCAAGGATCTCGTCCGCTTCCAGCTCAACCAGCTTGGCGGTCTGCCACTCTGGGCCATGACCATCGAAATGGAAGTGAGCCGGGGGCTGCCCGCGCTGGAAGCCTACCTGGAATCGATTGTCATCATGATCCACAGCGAAGCAGATTGATCCCGTGCAGGGAACTGGCTAGAGCTGTGCCCCCACGGTCCAGGGAACAAACTCTTCATCCCCGATACCGTGCTGCTCACTCTTGGTCTGCTTGCCACTGGCAACCTCGAGGATTTCCTCGAACATTTCCCGGCCAAGCTGATCGACTGATTTTCCTTCCAGCACCTGGCCGGCATTGATATCCATATCGTCGATCATCCGCTCGTACATCGTCGTGTTCGTTGCCACCTTGATCGACGGGGTCGGCTTGCAGCCAAAACAGCTGCCCCGACCGGTTGTGAAGACGACCACGTTGGCACCTCCTGCAACCATCCCGGTCACGCTCGGTGGGTCAAAGCCGGGGGTATCCATGATCACGAAACCTCGTTTTGTGACCTGCTCGGCATACTGGTAGACATCGACCAGTGCCGTGGAGCCTCCCTTGGCGACCGCGCCGAGTGACTTTTCCACGATCGTGGTCAGTCCCCCCTCCTTGTTCCCCACGGTCGGGTTGTTGTCCATCTCGCCATCAAACACACCGGCATACCATTCCCACCACTTCATCCGGTCCAGTAGCTTATCGGCCACCTCCTCCGAACGCGCCTTGACTGTTAGCAGGTGCTCTGCCCCGTAGATCTCAGGTGTTTCCGCAAGGATCGAGGTACCCCCGCAGGCGACCAGCAGGTCACTGGCAACCCCCAGCGCCGGGTTGGCCGTGATCCCCGAGTTTCCATCCGAACCACCACACTCGGTTCCAAGCATGATCTCGCTGGCCGGGATCGGTTCGCGCTGGACATCATTTGCCTGGGGAAGCAGCTCGATCAGCTTCGCCACTCCTGCCTCAACCGTCTTGAGCGTTCCGCCGACATCCTGCATCGAGAGCACCGGGGGTCCCGACGAGTGCTGCTGCGTACCCCCGATCTGGATCAACTGCTGGGTATCCAGCAGGTAACCGATCGTACTCTGTTCACATCCCAGTCCAACAATCAGGTAGGCGCCGATATTGGGGTGCCGTGCAATACCACCAAGTACACGGGCAAGCATCTGGTGCTTCTGGCCGTTGTACTCCATTCCGCAGCCTTCACCATGAGTAAAAGCAACGACCCCATCGACCTGGGGATAGTCCACCAGCAGTGACTCATCAAACCGGCGAGCAATATACTTGGCAACCGTGGCCGAGCAATTGACGTTGGAGATCACTGCAATGTAGTTTCGCGTCCCTGCTTTCCCATCCGCCCGGCGATATCCCATAAATGTCCGGTCTGTAATCGGTTCCGGATCGGGTGGGATCTGCGTCGCCTTCTCGTAATTCTGGGTTCGTTCGATGTTGGCAACATTGTGTACATGCACCCAGGCGCCGGCAGCGATATCCTCCTGGGCCATCCCGATTGGCTGGCCATATTTCACGATTGTCTCGCCCGCGGAAATTGGCCGTGATGCCATTTTGTGACCTGGCCGAATCATCTCGACCGGCTCGGTCTGCTCACTGCCACCACTGATCGACATGCCTGCCTCCAGGTGTTGCAGTGCGACCACCACATTGTCCTCAGGGTGGAGACGAATAATTTCAGAAATACTGGAGTTTGTTATCATGGAAGTGCCGTACTCAAACCCTTGTTACTAAACAACTTGTAGTAAAAACGATGGTTCAGGCGATCGCCTTCAAAACAGAGCTGGCTTGAATGGAAGACCAGCTGCTGTCCGATGATAGTGAAGATAAGGCGTGTTGTCCTAAAAAACTACTGTAATGGGGCTTCATGCTCCCTGGCAACGGGCCACCAGTGCGGTACTGGCCCACTTTATTTCGGGAACAACGTGGGCGAAAGAATCGTCTATAATAATACGCCGAACACAGATGGTGAGCAGCGACCTTACCAATTGTGCAATTCTCGCTTGAAAGATATCCGATCATGTCCTCCAGCACGGCTCCCCAACCAACCGTCGCGGATCGCCACCGGGCGGCGCTGGAGTCTTTCGATGCGCACGTGAATTTACAGCTGAAGCGGACACTCGGGCAGGTCCGCATCATGGACCTGGCAACCTCGCTGATGAAGATTGCCATTCGCCTGATGATGATCGTGATTGCCGTGTCCCTTGTCGACCACTGGGCTTTCTCCCTTCCGATCTGGGGACGCTGGGCCACGCTGCTGGTGCTCGGGGCTGTGCTTCTCCACGGATTGTTGTTACGTGTTCTGCCCCTGCTGATCTGGCGCATCAACCCGCTGTATGCTGCCCAGCAGATTGAACAGTCCATGCCATCGCTCAAGAATGGCTTGATCAACTACGTCCTCCTGCGTGGCAGGCCGCAGCAGGTACACCTGTCGGTACTCGGGGCACTTGGCCAGACAACGGCAACCCAGTTGAACCAGGAACCGGACCAGCAATTCGTCGACCATCGTTCCCTTTTACGAACTGGTTACATGCTGACCCTGGTGTTTGGTTGTTTTGCAGCCTACCTGATCCTCTCACCGAAAAATCCCCTGCAGACTCTTCAGCGCATCCTAACAC
>JAPYUD010000227.1:0-6015 GCA_029936215.1 Pirellulaceae bacterium
CGATTGTTCTTAGGCGACTTAATAATGCCGAGTACAACTACACGGTGCGCGACCTGACTGGCGTTGCCACGCTTGACCCGACTCGGGAATTTCCCGTGGACGGGGCAGCGGGCGAGGGTTTTACCAATACAGGATCAGCCCAGGCGATGTCGCCGGCACTGGTGAACAAGTACCTGGATGCAGCCAAGGAGGTTGCGGATCATGCGGTCCTGTTGCCCACGGGGATTCGCTTTTCACCATGGACCTCGCGCCGAGACCAGACAGATGCCTGGATGACCCGCATCCGTGATTTCTACCGGCCTTTTGGGAGCGATAGCGAAAATGAGGACGTGTCCCGGTCAGGCATCCCCGGTGACTTGGTGGAGGGTGCGAGGTTCCTGGTAGAGCCGTACCTGTCGGCTCTTCTTCTCGAACGAGAGGGCCTGGAGAGTGGCAGTATCACGCTGGGCCAGGTTGCTCACAAGCACGAGTTGAACTCTCGCTATCTGACGACCCTCTACGGCGTTTTAACCACTTCCACAGAAACTCCCTCACCCGTGCTGGACCGGATCCGCACGCGCTGGAAGAAGGCGGGGCAGGATGATCTTCCCGCGCTGGTGGCCGAAATTACCAGCTGGCAGACAATCCTCTGGAAGTTCAATCCCATTGGTCATATCGGTCGCGCTGGGGGACCCAAAAAGTGGATGGAAGAGGTCAACCCGCTTGTCTCTCAACGTGACTTCGAGCTGAAGTTGCCCGACGCGCCGGCGGGTGAGGTGATCACCGTTCGGTTGCTTGCCTCGGACGCGGGTGACGGGAAAGAGCACGACCTGGTGGTCTGGGAGAATCCACGGCTGGTCGGAGACGGGCCGGACGTGCCGCTGGGCAGCATCAAGGAATTGCGAGAGCGGATTACCAGGCTCAAGGAGGAGATGCTGAAAAGGACCGCTGTTTACCTGGCAGCAGTGGCCGAGGCGGGGGCTGGGGACCCGGACAACCCACCGCTTGAGCTGGGGAAACTGGCCGAAAAGCACCAGGTCGACGCGGCAGCACTCAAGGTCTGGCTGGATTACCTCGCGATCCGGGTTTCCGAGCCGGTCCAGGTGACAGGCCACTTCACGAAGAAGATGACCAAGAGTGGGAATTATGATTTCATCCATGGCTGGGGGACTTCAGAGACACCGTTGGTCTCCGCGAATTCCTCCGACCAGGAAGTGAGGGTTCCAGGGATCGCTCGCCCGCACAGCGTGATGGCGCATCCTTCGCCAACGCTGTTCGCGGCGATTGGCTGGCAGAGCCCGGTGAATGGCGAAGTTCGCGTGGAGGCACGACTGGCCGATGCTCACCCGGAATGTGGAAATGGCCAGGAGTGGTTTATCCAGCACCGCACCATTCACGAGATCACCAATCTCGGGCAAGGAGATTTCGTCACCCGTGGCTCGGTAACCATGCCCGCGCAGATGATTACCGTGCGAAAGGGGGACCTGGTCTCGTTGATCCTCGGCCCGCGGGCTGGAAACCACAGTTGTGACCTGACGGAGGTTAACCTGGTGATCACCGAGATCACAGGTGATAAACGCAGATGGGACCTGGCCGGGGATGTGTCAGGAAATATCCTGGCCGCAAATCCCCACGCTGATCGCCATGGTAACGACGGGACCTGGCATTTCTACAAGGGGCCGATGGACTTGGTCGACAAGAATCGACGGCAACCGATCTCGATTCCTGCCGGGTCCTTGCTGGCAGAATGGCGGGAGGAAAAAGATCCTCTCCGCAGGACCGAGCTGGCAAAAAAAGTGCAGGCACTGGTTTCCCAGGATCCGCCCGCCGACACGGATTCTGCCAATTCAAAACTCTACCAGCAGATTCATGCCCTGACCCTGGCTCCCGGGGATCCCTCCCTGCTCTCAGGTCTGAAAGCGGACGACCGTTTTGGCAAGCACCCGCTGGGACACGAGGTCAAGTTGACCGACCTGGTGGTCCAGGCTCCGGTGATTTCAAGTTTTCGTATCCCCGCCCAGTTTGCCGCAGGACGGACACTGGTTGTCAGTGGCAGGCTGGATCCCGAGCATGGCCGGGAGGGGAGCGTCAGGCTGGAGGTCACTGCCAGCGAGATGAGTCTTGGCGAGATCCTGCCATCGAGTCCGATGATTGTTCAGGACGGGAGTGATGCTCGCAAACGCATCGAGAAAGCCCTGGATGAATTTCGCCAGGTCTTTCCGGCGTCGCTCTGTTACTCCCGGATCGTTCCTGTCGACCGTGTTGTCACCCTGACGCTTTTTTACCGGGAGGATGAACACCTCAAGCAACTGATGCTTGATGACGACCAGGTTGTTGCGCTCAATCAACTGTGGGACGAGCTGTTATACGTGAGCCTGGAACCGCTCAAGTACCAGGTTGCCTTTGAACAGATCCGGGAGTTTTCCACGCAGGATCGACCGGACCTGGTCAAGGAATGGGATATGCTCGTGGAAATGGTCAATGCGAGGACGGACGCTTTTCGTGAGCGGCTGGTCAAGGATGAACCGGTCCACGTGGATGCTCTCGTCAAGTTTGCAGGGACTGCCTGGCGGCGGCCACTTTCGGAGATGGAATCAGGCAAGCTCAAAGAACTGTATGGCCAGCTGCGCGAGAGCGGGCTATCCCACGACGGTGCGATACGGCTGATGCTGGCACGGATCATGACCTCGCCGGCATTCCTCTACCGCCTGGAGCAGCCGGCAGCAGGGGAGAAGGCTGCACCGGTGTCCGGCCTGGAACTGGCGACACGATTGAGCTACTTCTTCTGGTCCTCCATGCCGGACGAACCGCTCCTGGCTGCTGCCCGCTCCGGAGAGCTGGCGGAATCAGAAACAGAGTTGCAGCGACAAACAACGCGGATGCTGGCCGACCCACGGACCCGGCGGATGGCTATCCAGTTTGCCTGTCAGTGGTTGCACGTGCGTGGCTTTGACGAGAACGATGACAAGAACGAAAAACTCTATCCCGAGTTCGCTTCTCTCCGCAGGGACATGTATGAGGAGACGGTGTTGTTCTTTACGGAGATGTTCCGCAATGACGGCTCGATCCTGGATCTGCTCGATGCGGACCACGCATTTCTGAACGAGAACCTGGCGAGGCACTACGGAATCCCTGGTGTCAGTGGAGCCGAGTGGCGACGGGTGGATGGTATCAAGGCGCAGGGCCGCGGGGGGCTGCTCGGAATGGCCACATTCCTTGCGAGCCAGTCAGGGGCATCCCGCACCAGCCCGATTCTTCGCGGCAACTGGGTTTACGAGACGCTGCTGGGGGAACGCCTTCCCCGTCCACCTGCCGACGTGCCCGTTTTGCCTGAAGTTGTACCGAGTGGCAAGACTGCCCGGCAGCTGATCGAACTGCACAGTAGTGACCCGGCGTGTGCCCGGTGTCATGCCAAGATTGATTCTTATGGCTTTGCCCTGGAGCAGTTCGATACCATCGGCCGACTCCGGTCCCAGCCGGTGGATACGAGCACGGTGCTTTTCGACGGAACCGATGTCGAGGGCATTGAGGGCCTGCGAAGTTACCTCCTGGGACCCCGCCGCCAGGAGGTGGTACGGCAATTCTGCCGCAAGCTGCTTGGTTATTCCCTGGGCCGGGAAGTACAGCTATCGGATGAGCCCCTGCTGGAAGAGATGCAGAATCAACTTGCGGAAAATGACTACCGGTTCAGCGTGGCAGCTGCGATAATTGTCGGCAGTCCCCAGTTTCAACAGATTCGTGGCCAGCAAATTGCCGACTAAGAGAGCAAGGGATTTTAGCATGAGCGATCATCGATTTTCACGCCGGACAATGCTCCACGGCTTGGGTGTCAGCATGGCACTTCCCTGGATGGAATCTCGAGGAGTCTGGGGTGATAAGCCAGGGGATGGAGAACCGTCAAGCGAGGCCCCGACGCGGATGGCGATCCTGTTTTCTGGCTGTGGCTATCACTCTCACGAGTGGTGGGCCAAGGGCCAGGGTGCGTCGATGGAACTGGGCAAGGTGCTGCATCCACTCAACGATTTCCGAGACCGCATGGTCTTCATTCGCGGCCTCTACAATGCCGAGGCACTCAAGGGCAATATTCACAGTTCCCAGACCGGCAACCTGCTCTCCGGTGCCCCGCTCGCACCGGGTGGCGTGATCCGCAGCGGGACCAGCGTGGACCAGGTGGTTGCCCAGCAGATTGGCCATCGGACCAAGCTTCCCAGCCTGGTGCTGGGATGCGAGAAGGCTAACCCCTCGGTGCACAAGAACTACTCGATGCTCTACAGTTCGCACATTTCCTGGTCCAGCCCGACCTCCCCCACGCCGCTGGAGGTTTATCCTGCATTGGCCTTTGACCAGCTCTTCAAGGACAGCGCCGAGCAGGGGGACAGGAGCGTGCTGGATGCGGTGCTTGCCGATGCCGAGGACCTCCGCCGTGGGATCAGCCGTCGCGATCAGCGGAAGCTGGATGAGTACCTTAACAGTGTTCGCGAGGTGGAAAAGCGGATCGAGCGTGCAGGGAAGCGTGGAGAGTTGCAGGGCTGGCGGCCGACGCTGACAGAGCCGAATATTCCGCGTCCGAAGGATGGCTATCCCCAGGATGTCGTGGAGCACATGCGGATCATGTCCGATATCCTTGTGCTTGCCTTCCAGACCGACACCACGCGCGTCTGTACGCTGAAACTCAACAATGACCACGGGACGTTGCGTTTCCCGCACCTGGGTGTGGATTACATGATCCACCACCTGCTTTCGCATAGTGATACCGAGGATTGGCTGAAGGTGAACCAGTTCTTCCTTGAGCAGATGGCCTATATTGCCCGTCGGCTTGACAGTATCCAGGAAGGGGAACGGACTGCCCTGGATAACACGATGCTGATGCTCTGCTCCAGCATGATGACTGGCCATCATGATGCCAGCCAGTTGCCGGTTGTTCTGGTGGGAGGAGGGGGTGGCACGATTCAGGGAGGCCAGAACCTCGACTACCAGGATAATGAAAATCGACAGATGTGTCGGCTTTACATGAGCATGATGGACAAGATGGGAGTTCAGCTGGAGAGCTTTGGTGATGCCAACGAGCAACTGGTCGAGGTCTAGGCACCATTTTTCTTGCGCCAGCCGTACTTTCTTCTCCAGGAGGATTCACCCCATGCGTCGATCGATCCTGTTTCTTTGTGCCGCCCTGCTGTTTCCTCTTTTGGCCGGGTGCCAGGCGGAACTCGGTTACTCGGTTGCCGTGGGCGCCGAAGCGGTAAAGGCAGACCTGGCACTTGCCGGAACCGACTGGCCCTGGTGGCGCGGTCCGGATCGTAATGGGATCGCCCCCGCCTCGGCAAACCCGCCGGTCACGCTCGATGAAAAGAGCCTGCTCTGGAAAGCACCGATTGCGGGCCGGGGACATTCAGCTGCGATGATCGTCGGAAACCGGGTTTTTCTGACCACGGCAGATGAGGCTGCCCAGACGCAGTCGGTGATCTGTCTTGCCCGGAAGGATGGAGAATTGCTCTGGATCAAGCAACTGCACGAGGGTGGTTTTGATCATAACAACAAGAAAAACTCGTTTGCTTCCAGCTCGGTTGCCTCGGACGGCCGGCGGATCTTTGTCTCCTTCTGGAACCATGGCTCGGTCTGGACCACCGCACTCGATCTTGACGGCAAGCAACTCTGGCAACTGGAAGTGAGCCGGTTCACGTCTCACCAGGGTTACGGGGCATCCCCGGCAATCTATGGGGACAACGTGATCGTGGCGACAGATAACAAGGGGACGGGCAAGGGGTGCCTTGTGGCGCTGAACCGGGTGACCGGTGAGATTGCCTGGTCGCAGGATCGGCCGGCGATGCCCAACTACGTGTCGCCGATCATTCTCAAGGTCGATGGGAAAGACCAGCTATTGATGTCGGGTTGTGAACAGGTGACCTCCTATGATCCAAATACTGGTAAAGAGCTCTGGTCGACCAGTGCAACCACTACCGAGTGCGTGGGGACTGCCGTTGTCGCCGGCGGACTGGTCTTTGCCAGTGGCGGATATCCCAAGCACGAGACGGTGGG
>JAPYUD010000228.1:0-6004 GCA_029936215.1 Pirellulaceae bacterium
GCCCATCTCGGCCAAAGTGAGTTGCTGTCCTTCACTGCGATGCCCATAGTAGGGGTGCAGGTAGGTCGCCTCCAGTTCCCTGTAGTGATCTACCGCATGACGCCCATATTCCATGTACTCGATGATATCCTTGTTCAACTCCTCGATCGCCGTCCGCAGTTGGAACTCGAGATCTGAATCGTCGCTCATGCAGGCCAGTTGATCCTCCACAGTGGCCGCCTGGATTGCACAACTGGCCGCCGGTGAGTTCTCAGGGTGAGTTTCCTGGTGGGCACCAAGCAGGGCAGCAACGGTTTCATGATTTATTATTGGGGTCGCATAAATACTGAAGTCACCGACGATGACATCGTCACCTGCATCTCCGGAGATCTCGTCGTTACCCGTGGTGAGAGGATAATCATGATCCCAGGCAATCTGTTGCAGCAGGGAATCGCTGACTTCTGACACGGCCGCTGGGTGATCCAGGTTGACGTGCTGAATGAACTGGCTGTCGAGTGTGGACCGGTAGTTGTCAAACAGTTCGAGGCGACTTGCGACATCAAAGGTGGCGGCATTGGCGGCATTGGCGAATTGGCCCTGCCCAACAGTCGGCAGGATCAGGAAGGCGTCGTCACCGATAATCACATCATCTCCGGCGTCGCCATCAAGCCGGTCCAGCCCAAAGTGGATTTGGAAGTAGCTGGGGGAAGTCTTGTCTGCCCCTTCTTCCGCAACGGCGGCCATGGCTCTCAGGGTGTCGGTATGAGCATGGAAGACGATGGATTCCAGGTCGGTGAAAGCGGTCCGCAGACCATCCAGGTAGTCCAGCATGTGGAAAACATTCCGGTTGGCCAGGCTGGCCTGGCTGGGGAGACCCATGCGGATGTCAGTAAGCGTGGTGGCGACATCCCCAACAAGAATGTCGTTGCCGCCGGCAGGGCTTTCCTGGTGGCTTACCAGGCCTTCAGTATTCACACTCAAGGAACCATCACCGTAAACATGGTCATTTGCAAAGGCGAGCAGTTGTGGATCGTCCACGGTGCCACCGTTCTCTATGCTCTGCTGGTAATCGAGCCCCAGACGTCCCAGGCTATGTTGTAACCGCTGGATCGCCAGGTCGATTTCCTCGGCGAGCAGATCGACAGCAGGGATGCCGGACAGGGCGGATGTGTGGAGCGATGCAGCGTCAGCAAATACCCAGTCATCACCGTCACCACCGGTCAGGTGATCGTTGCCGTCGAGGACGTCGAGATGATCTACAACGCGAGGGATGATAGCGGCCAGTGGGGTGATCGCCATCACAGAACCGCCCACCTGGTTGCGACGCAGGACGCCGTCTCCCAGGTGGCTGATTAATTCACTGACCTCATGCTGGGAAATGGTGCTGAGGTGAAAGCGGTTGGGGAAGGCGCTGTTGTAATTCAGTGTTTCGGGTGAGATGACCATCGGAATATTAACAAACGTCCCCCCGTCAGGGATTTCCAGGCCGGTGGCTGCATCTCCATACAGGCGAATTCCACTGACAATGGTTGGGGTCTGCGTGGTAAACCCGGAAGCGAAGCGGGCATTGTCTCCAAGCACCAGGTCATCACCCAGTCCACCGTCCAGGACATCGTCCCCTCGCTGACCGACAAGAACGTCGTCGCCGCTGCCGGCGAATATGTGGTCGTCATTCGGTTCGAAGGTATCCACAAGGACGGCAAACGTTTCGATCGTTGTGCCGGCATCACTGGCCCGGATCGATAGCTGTTCCTGGGCTGTGTATGCGTTGGCAAGCAGGATCAAGTCACTGTTGACAAGGTGTTCTGCCAGTTCCGTTTCCTCACTCACATCCGCGAGCCGGGAGAGAGGAACGATTTGTGTAACGCTGCCGTAATCCTGCAGGATCACATCCCGGTGCCAGCTCCCATTGGCATTGCGACGGGGCGTTTGGGGATCCACATAATCTCGCAGGATGCCTCCACCGTCGCCCAAAGCGGTGTCATTCCCCGCCCCCGCGTGGATCGTGTCGTTGCCAAGTTCGCCAAACAGCTCATCATCACCGTTGTCACCGTGAATCGTGTCCTCCCCGCGCTGGCCATGCACAATGTCATCGCCGCCACCGGCATGAATGGTGTCGTTCCCGGTAACGGTATCAATGTCGTCGTATCGAGTGATGGTACGGATGACGTCGATGAAGGGCGTGGGGTATTCTGTCCAGGTGTCAGGAGAGCTGAGGCTGATGAGTTCTCGTTCAATCACCCCGTTGTCACCCAGGATCACATCGGCATCCCCACTGGCAATATCCCCCGCCGTGTCACCATGAATAAGATCGTTGTCATCGTGGCCGGTAAGGACATTGTGCCCACCGGTGATGTCATCCTCGCCCAGTCCTCCGTGTAACGTGTCCTGCCCCTGTTGTCCCATCAGGAAGTCATCACCCGCATCACCAAAAATCGTGTCATCCCCGGCACCTTGCTGGTCATCAATGAAAATCGAGGTCACCGGCTGGTTGCGCGGTAGCGTGTCGGAAAACAGGCCATGGTCACCCAGCAGGATGTCGTGGTCACCGCCTCCGTGGATCTCGTCCCCGGCAGTGCCTCCGAAAATGATGTCGCGGCCTGCACCTCCGTGGATCTCGTCGGCCGCACCAATCGTGGGGTGAATCACGCGTACCTCACTTGGAAGACCGGCCGTTTGTGTGGTAAAGCCGGGGTCGAGGTGGCTGGTCAGGTTGATGCTTCCATTGTCGCCGAGGACATGGTCATCATCATCGCCGGCAAGGAGAATGTCGGCATCCGCGCCCCCAAGGATCACGTCGTTGCCCGCAAACGTGCTAATCGTATCGACGCCACCAAGGCTGGTTGCCGGCAGGGCCGCACCACCCACCGTGAGATCACTGGTTGCCGTGTCCACGAGGCTCGAGACGGCATCGCCGTCATACAAGACATAGCCATGGTCGCCAAATACAAGGTCGTCACCCGCGTCAGTACCGGCATTCAGGGTGTCGTTGCCACCACCCCCAAGGATCACGTCGTTATCGTTGCCACCAAAGATCTGGTCGGGGCTGCTGCATTCCGGGGAGGTCGTCAGCACAGAGAGCGGCTGTGAATCGCTGGCCGAGGCAATAAAAGTTATCTCGCCATTGTCACCCAGGAGGATGTCGTTGCCGGCATTGCTGCCGAGGGTGGCGCCGCTGGTTCGGTCGATGTTGACAGTGTCTATTCCCATGCCAGCCACAATCACGTCATCTGAATCAGCGAGTTGGAACGTGTCGTCACCGGCAACACACATATCGGTACTGGTAATCTGGGTCAGGAATCCAGCCGCATTGAAGGTCATGATGCCGTTATCACCAAGGCCGAAGATTTGTGGTTCTGTCAGGCCGGCCGCGGGGATTCCCTGGATCGTGTCCCCGAGAAAACCGCCAATCACATAATTGACCCCTCCCTGGACCGTGATTGAATCTGCTCCGCCAATGGTTGGATCGATTGATCGCACGGTTTGATCGCCAGTTGTTGGCAGGTTAACTTCTCCAGCGTCACCGATCACGCGATTGATGCCTCCACCAACCGTGATCATGTCATCGGCAGCACCACCGATAACGGTGTTATTGTTTGTGGTGACAGTGATTGTGTCGCTGTCCCCGATGCCCGGGGCAAGAGTCGTTGCCCGTTCCAGAACGTTGTCGGTGAAGATCGCTTCTCCACTGTCACCAAGCACCACGGCGCGGTCATCCGCCGCCTGGGCTGCGACGATGTCGATCGTGTCCTGGCCGGCCCCGGCGATGACCAGGTTGGCTCCTCCAGCAATCGTCACCGTGTCGCTGCCACCAACCGAGGGATTCAGGCTGGTTGCAGAAACAAGCAGGGAGTCGCTGTACTGCAGCAGGCCTTCATCGGCCAGCACGTGGTTGGTGCCGTTGCCGATCTGGATGATGTCGCCGGCTGCCCCGCTAATGACGCTGCTCGTTCCGTCTGCAAGTGTGATCGTGTCGGCGGCACCCTGGCCTGATTTCTCGGTGATGGCGGTAACCGCGTGACTTGTTGTGGCGGTCAGGCTGCCATCACCGTCGCCAGCGGAAAGGTAACTGTAGCCGTCATCGCCGAAGATGATATTGGTACTGTTTTCACCACTCGTGATCACGTCGGCGCCGTTACTGCCAAAGACGATATTGGTGCCGCTGCCAGCCTCGATCGTGTCCGCCGAATCGGTGCCGGGGTCACTCCAGAGGAAGGAGAAGTGTTCCTGGGACGGGTAATGCAGGCCGTCGGTTTGACTTTCCGGGACGGTGGAAATTCTATAGGTGCTGGTTTCATCCAGGTCCACGTTGAAAGCCGGGCTGACGGTCAGGGAGATAGCTGTGTTGTCGATGATCAGGCGAGGCAACTCGAGGAATCCGGTGCCATCGTTGATGTCGACATAGAGACCCGTCAGGCCGGGGGCATTACCGGCCGGGACGGGGAAGGACGCGTCGGTGTCGGTCAGTACCGTCCGGTTCGGGTTCAGGGTCACGGTATCACCCAGGATCGGTTCCGGGTAATCTCCCAGTCGCGTCACGACCTCGCGTGGGTCCCCGATCGCACTCTTGAGGTAGTCGATTCGGCCCTTGTCACCAAAGATGTGGTCATCACCACTGCCCGAGATGACCTCGTCACTGCCTTCGCCGGCGATGATGACGACCCCAAGGCTGGAATTCGCCGCCAGAATCCTGTCGTTTCCACCCTGCGTGTTGACGGCAAATGCCCCGTCTGCCGGCCGGCTCAAAACGTAGCTGGTCAGCGAGCTCAAGTCATCCTCCGGGAAGGTCGCCTCGAGTTGTAGCGTGCTGCCACTGTTGTCGATGACGCGGCGCGTGATGCGAACGCCGTTCCCCTCGGCAGTGAAGAGGAAGCCTTCGAGGCTGCCGTCGGTAAAGCTTTCCGCGATGATGGCCTGGGCGCGGTACTCGTTGTCTGGCGAGGGAAGGGGGAGCTCGAGGACCGTGCCAGTGGCGTGGCTCTCGATCGCATCCTGCTGCAGGGTGATGGTGACTGTGTCGCCTGGTTCGATGAGTGGATGGTTTCGGTCAACAAGGTCGTTCCCGGTTTTGAGGATTGTCCAGGTCTTGTAGTTGGGGTCCGTCTCGCGGGTGTGGGTGCCACGCACCTCGAAAGTGTTGTTACCGGTGCCGAGTTGGATGTCCACAACTTCAAGGTCGTGATACGTGATGCCGCCACTTTGCATCTGGTCTCCGATGCGGATGTCCGGTCCCATGTTCAGGCCGTACAGGCGGGTGGAGGTAAGGATGCCAGCGCTGTCGGCCGGGCTGTCGGTGTCATGAATGAACATCACGTCGACCTGGACGGCTTCGTCGACGAACAGGGTGGGGCTTTCCGGTGAAATGGTGAAGCCGTCGATGTCATCCAGGGTCTGGCCCTCGTTGAGGCGGAAAGATTGCCCCAGGCGGAGTGTGGTTGCCGCCTGGACAGTTCCTCTGGCCGTGCCGCTTGCGACGTATGCCTGGTTATTTGTTCCGTCAACGCCCAGCAGGGTGATCTGCAAGGGGGCCGCCTCGACGGGTTGTGCCTGGTAGAAGTCCCCGTTCAATTCCGTCATTCCCTGGATGCCGTCGATGAAGATCTGCGTGTTCTGGTCGGTGGGGAATGCATGCGGGCTGGAGAATGTCACCTGCACGGGGTTGTCCTGGCTGATGGCGATGATTTCCAGGGTACTGAAATCTCCCGAAAGTGCGGGGAGTTCATGGTCAAGTTCCAGTCGTGTGGCATCCCCGGGAAATTCCGTCACGGTGTAGTGCTGAGAATTGATCCCCGGGATCCCGCTTGTCCCACTCAGGTAGATAACCATGCCGGTGGTGTAGTTATGTGCCTGGTTGAAGGAGAGTGTGACCGTTTCCGTGATCTCAATACCGCTTAAAGCCACCGGCAAGACAGCCCCCGAGACGGTCCCTGTACCACCATCCGTGTAAGGGGTAAAGAGAGTTCCATCGACATCCAGCAACGTGAGTTGCGTTGGCTCTGACGGCACCGGCCGGGCAAGATAGGAT
>JAPYUD010000229.1:0-5974 GCA_029936215.1 Pirellulaceae bacterium
CCGGAAAGCCGGGCTGCCTGAGGATTACCCCCCACCGCATAGACGTATCGCCCCAGCGCCGTGTGGCTCATGACGACATGGGCAATGACAAACAGAACGATCATCAAGACAATCTGGTTCGAAACCCCCAGGATCGTGCCGCTATAGAGTGACGCTGTCCCGGCCGCCTCGATATCCACCGAATCCGCACCGCCCGCGAGAATAAAGGAACAACCGCGGGCAACCATCATGATCGCAAGCGTGACGACAAAGGGTGGCATTTTGAACCAGGTAACCAGCAGCCCAACAAAAACACCGCACAGTGTACAGACAGTGATGGCGATCCCGAATGCACCATAGACCCCCAGGCTGGTAGCATCCGCTCCACCAAACCAGTCCCGGATCGTGACCGCTGAAATCAGCGCCGCAAGTGCCATCAGGCTGCCGACCGAAAGATCAATCCCTGCGGTAATGATCACGAACGTCATCCCAATGGCCATGATCGCAACCGGCGCATTCTGGTTGAGAATGCTCACCAGGTTCTGCCTGGTGAGAAATGTTGGCCACATGTGGCTCCCAGGCTTGTACGGCTTGATCCCCGTCAGTGACGGGTATTCAGCGGCGAGGGCGTCGAGCGACGATTGCCTGAGCACTCCCCAGGTTTTGAAACAGAAATCATGGGTGGCAATTGCATTAACCGTGATTCCTTGCGAGCCGAGTTTTTCCAGCTCAACACGTGCTTCCCTCGGTGTCTTCACATGAATTGTTCCGGCAACAGTCGCACCGAGTCGCTCAAGTTCCCCGGCGATCGCAGCCGCATACTCCCTGTCCCCGCTCGTTTGGCGCAGCACGATGGCAACCTGGGCATCCGAACCAAGTACCCGGACCATACCTCCGGCCAGGGAGCGACCCGCTCGCGGATCTTCCGGGTGCTGTTCACTCCAGGTAACCCAGCTGATCAGAATACCCAGCAACAGGAGCACCAGCACCATGCCGTAATCAGTAATCAGCTTGGACTGGAGTATCCGTTTCATTTTCGACTGATCCCTTGAACGCTGGCCAGGGACGAACCCGTTGCCAGTCGCATCACATCTTCCTGGCTGACAGCACCAGGTTCATTAATTACACCGGCGACGGTCCCTTCATGCATGACCAGGAGACGGTCGCTCATTCCAAGAACTTCTGGAAGTTCGGAGCTGATCATCAATATCGCTTTTCCCTCTGCCGCCAGTTTATTCATCAACAGGTAAATCTCGTATTTTGCACCGACATCAATGCCCCGGGTAGGCTCATCAAAGATCACCAACTGCGCATCCTGTTGAAGCCACTTTGCCAGGACCACTTTCTGTTGATTTCCGCCCGAGAGTGTTTCTGAGCGCTGGCTGGCCCCCGTTGTCTTGATCTTCAGTATTTCGACAAACCCATCAAAAGCCTGGCCTTCCTGCCGGGTGTTGATAATGCCAGCCCGGGAAAAGTCCCCGAGGTTCGGTAATCCAAAATTTTCCTGGACCGTAAGCCCCAGCACCAGGCCCTGGGATTTCCTGTCCTCGGTCAGCAGGCAGATCCCTTGCTGGATTGCCTGCCTGGGACTGTTGATGTTGACCTGCTTTCCATTAAGCCAGATTTCGCCACGATCCTTCTGATCAGCTCCAAAGATCATCCGTACCAGCTCGGTTCGTCCTGCCCCAACCAGCCCTGCAATACCCAGGATTTCCCCTTTTCGAACAGAGAAGGAAACATCTTTCACTGCAGGTGATCGCGTCAGGCCACGGACCGCAAGGCATTCCTCCGCGGGTGTCGATTCCCTGGCTGGAAACTCGTTATCGAGACTTCGACCGACCATCATCTCGATCATCTGGTCCCTGCTTACCTCGTCCATTGGCCGGGTGCCCACGAGCCTGCCGTCTCGAAGTACTGTCATCCGGTCGGCCAGTTGCTCGACCTCATCCAGGCGATGGCTAATGTAAATAATCCCGATTTCCTGGGCTTTCAGCTCCTGGATCACCCGGGCAAGGCCTTCCACTTCGCGCGGAGTCAGGGCCGCGGTCGGTTCGTCCATCACGACAATGCGGGCATTGAGTGAAAGCGCCTTGGCAATTTCAACGATCTGTTGCTGCGCCACGGTCAGGTCACGGCAGGCCATCTCCGGGTCCACCTTGATGCCAATCCGCTCGAACAGTTGCATTGCTTCCTGCCGTTCCCTTGTGGCATGGAGCCAGCTCAATACGTTTCGATGTTGTCCAAGGAAAATATTCTCCCGGGCCGTGAGCGCAGGCACCAGGTTGAATTCCTGGTAGATAATGCCGATCCCTGCCTGCTGGGCCGCCTGGGGGCTATCGATCCGGAGTTGTTTTCCATCGATAGATATTTCACCAGCGTCGGGGGCATGTGCGCCGCCCAGGATCTTGATTAACGTGCTTTTCCCGGCGCCATTTTCCCCCAGGAGCGCCAGTACCTCGCCCGGGTAAAGCGTCAGAT
Source organism: Pirellulaceae bacterium (assembly GCA_029936215.1). Classification (GTDB taxonomy): domain Bacteria; phylum Planctomycetota; class Planctomycetia; order Pirellulales; family Pirellulaceae; genus SAT2750. Next base: position 2,458 of record JAPYUD010000229.1, read on the forward strand.
CTACATCGTCCAGGGCGCGGACACCGGGGAACATCTTGCTGATCCCCCGCATCTCCAGGAGCGGCTCGCTGGAAGTCGGCTCAGGCATGAATTGCCTTAGGGTTGAAGCTCCGGATCTTTCTCGGCATCCGACTTGCGGTAGAGCGTCGTCGGGATCAACTCGAGGGTCTCAAAATCCTCACCGTTCTGGTAAGCGAGGATCTTGGCCATAATTTCTCGTCCCATTTTGACCGGATACTGGATAGGGTCGGCATAAATCTTCCCTTCCAGGATGGCCTGCTTGCCAGCTTTTGCACCATCAAACCCAACAATCGTGATCTGCTCAACCTTGTTCGCTTCCTCAATCGCCTTCCAGGCACCCAGGGCAGAAGGATCGTTGATGGCAAAGACGCCGGATATGTTGGGGTGGGCCTTGAGGATCGCTGTTGTTGCGGTGAAACCGATGTCCTCGTCACCCCCGCCATTGAGCTCAGCGACAATCTCGATCTTTCCCTCCTCGCGGCCCTCGTTGTGCTTGTCGATCACTTCCATGAAACCATCCACTCGCAAGACGCAGGAATTTGCCTGCTTGTAATCCAGCACCAACACCTCTCCACCCTGGTCTCCCAGGATCTCGACCATTGCCTGGCCGGCCAGCGTCCCGCCCTGGTAGTTGTCAGTTCCAATGTGGCCGGCAATGTCCACACCCTCTGCCGTGCACTGCAGGTCACAGGTGAAGACCGGGATCCCGGCTTCGTTCGCCTTCTTGATCGCCTCACCAATCGCCAGCTTGTCAGTCGGGTTCAGCACGATCGCTGTCACTCCCTTGCTGATGAATTCATCAATGTGATTCGCCTGCTTGCTGACATCCGAATCCGCATCGTTGGCAATCAGTTCGTATCCTGCCGAGTTTGCGGCAGCCTCAAGGTTATTCCGGATGACCACGAAAAATGGGTTTTTGAAACTCATCGCGGAATAACCGATCGTCCCACCTGCATTCCCCCTGGTTTCTCCCCCCGCTTTTCCCGTATCCCCGGTAGTTTCAATGCCCTGCTGGGAAGAACATCCAGCTATCGAGAAGACAAAGACCAGGATCACGCAGGCGAATTTCCGCATCGGACTGTTCCATTTCAAGGAGAGAAGATGTCGCCGTTCCGAGCAATCTAGCTTATGCGTTATTCACAACGATTACGACTCCCATTGCCATCCACCCCCTGAAAACCTGATGCCCCCCGGGCTGGATTCGATATACTGGGCGGCACTGACATCCTTATCCCGTTTCTGCACCGCTGGAGGTCAAGAAATTCACCATGCTTTACCGTGCCCTGCTTAGCCTGTCTGTCGCACTTCTGTTTTCCGCCAACTCCCTGGCCGAAAACTGGCCCCAGTGGCGCGGACCGAATGCCAATAGCGTCGTGCCGGATGGAGATTATCCTGCCAGCTGGAGTGCCGAGGACGGGGTCCGCTGGAAAATCGCAATTCCCGGCAAGGGAAGCAGTACGCCGGTCATCTGGGAAGACAGCATCTTCCTTACCTACAACGTGGGGCCCGCTGCCAACACGGTTGCCTGCCTGGACCGCCAGGGAAAAGAAAAATGGAAAGTCGAGCTGGGTACTGCAGTCCCGGGGAAATATGGCATTGCCAGCGGTGCGAATCCCTCCCCTGTTACCGATGGCACGTACGTCTATGTTTTCTTCAAGAGCGGGGACCTGGCATGCCTGGATTTTGACGGCACGATCGTCTGGCACCAGAATGTCCAGCAGCTCTTCGGCAAGGACACCAGCGACACGATCTGGTGGGACATGGGAACATCCCCGGTCCTGACTCGTGGCTCCGTTGTACTCGCTTACCAGCGATCTGCGGCAAAAAAAGAAGGCGCCGAAAAGCCCCCCACCTACTCCGACAATTCCTTTGTCGTTTCCTTCGACCGGAAATCCGGCGATGTGGAATGGAAGCAGGACCGCAACCTGAAAGCCCCCAGGGAATCTGCCCAAAGCTACACAACCCCGCTGGTGATCGGCCATGGCATGAGTCGGATCCAGGCGATCGTCGTGCTGGGTGCCGATCATGTTACCGCACACGATGGGACCGACGGAAAGGAACTCTGGCGATTCGGGACGCTCAACCCCAATCACGAGGAGTACTGGCGCAGTATCGCCTCGGCCACGTTCAACAAGGACTACATCTTTGCCCCCTACGCCCGCGGGGGAAGCCTGACCGCCATCAAGCACGGTGGCAGGGGCGATGTGACCGAGTCCCGTCTGCACTGGATGATCGAGAACGTCAGCTCGGACTGTGCCACGCCGATTGCCAGCGGGGGGAAGGTCTACAGCGGCACCGACCGTGGCCTGATGACATCGATCGACATCGCCACGGGCGAGATCGACTGGCAGATTGAACTGGAGAAGAGCGGGAAGCGCTACAAGTCCTCACCCATCCTGGCCGGCGACCGGATCTACTGGGCGCGGGAAGACGGCGCCATCTTTGTTGTGCAGGTTGGCACAGAGCCAAAAATTGTCAGCAAGAATGAAATGGGGGAATCGATGGTGGCCACCCCCATCCTTGTTGATGGCCAGCTCTTCCTGCGGACACTGGACCATCTCTATTGCATCGGCAAGTAAGTCGCATCGCTCAGGGTTGCATGCCACCACGGATCGCGCCCGCCCCGGTGGCGCCATAATTGTCGATGAAAACCGGGCTCAGCGGCCGGCTATTGGGAACCGCCAGCCAGATCCGCAGCAGGTGTCGACGCAGCTGCGGATCCTCGTGATCCTCGAACTCAAAGCGGCGGTGAAAGTTGACCCAGTTATTGACCAGCAGCAGGTCTCCCCGTTCCTGGCGAAACTGCACGTGCAGCTCGCTCGCCCCGGCAACTTCTTCGAGAAAATCCATCGCCTCTACCTGCTGGGCCGTGAGATCGGGGGCATCCTCCGACTGGTGAGCCCGCTCTATCAGAACCCGTAAAAAGCAACCTGCAAAATGCCCTTCACAGAATGAGAAGACCGGCTGACGGCAGTAGGGCAGGGTGTTCCCCCTGTCGACATTGTGCCGCTTGTAGGGCAATGGCTGCATGAGGACTTCCAGCAAGTCCGGGCGGCGGCGGAGAATCTCGTTATAGAGCGTCACCGAACTCACCAGCTGGTTTTCCCCTCCCCGGAGAGCCTGCTGGAGACAGAGGAAGGCGATCACATCACAACGATCTGTATGAAAACTCAGGCGGTTGCGTGTGTTTGGTCCCCGGGCCTGGGCCTGGCCAACTCGAAATCCCTCATCCCTTACGTGAAAGAACTGCTGACCCTCGGCTGTCTGGGACACGGCTGTGCCGACGTGGCACATCATCGCCCAAAAGGCACAGGCAGCCTGCTCTTCGTCCAGCACGTCAACCGGGAACCCCTTTACTATCGTGGAACCACTCCCAAGCTCCAGGTCTCGCTGGATACCGGCCAATCGGCGGGCCAGGGATTGCATCTCGTAGTCGCCCCTGGAAGTCTCCTGCCAGGGTCTACCCGACTCGAGAACCGGCTGAATTGCCTTGAGC
>JAPYUD010000230.1:0-5956 GCA_029936215.1 Pirellulaceae bacterium
CCTTGGTGGCGACCACGATGTTCTCGCGGCGGCCCTTGAGTGCCCGACCAAGTACTGCCTCCGACTCTCCAGCGTTGTACATGTCCGCTGTGTCGATGAAGTTGATCCCCAGGTCGATCGCCTTGTCGATAATCGCCCTTGAATCTTCCTCGCTGGTTTGCCCGCCGAACATCATCGTCCCGAGGCACAGCGGGGAGACCTGGACGCCTGTATTTCCGAGGTAACGATATTGCATTTTGTCTCACTTCCAGGGTCAGGGGGATTTCCAGTTCCGCGAACACTGATTTACGCGTCCCTGGTCACACTGATAATATATGTTGGGTTCATCGATTCAAAACGGATATCCAGGAGCTGGGGATTCCCCCGCGAGACCTGGATCATCCAGCAGTTCGCATCCCCACCCTCCTGGTTGAGCGTGGCCATGACCTCACAAAGGTTATCCGGACTTCCCACGCAGGCCACCAGTCGTCCGCCCGGACGCAGTCGCCCAAAGGCTTCCTTGACAATCTGCTGGATCTGCCGTCCCGTACCGCCGACGAAAATCGCATCCGGATCGGGAAGACTTTCCCAAGCCTCCGGTGCCCGGCCCAGTACCGGGAAGACGTTCCGGGCACCAAATCGCTCCGCGTTTTCCCCGATCAGGGAAAAATCCTCCGCGTCCATTTCCACGGCATAAACCTCTCCAGACGAGGCGATCTGGCTCGCCTCCACCGCGACCGAACCACTTCCCGCGCCGATATCCCAGACGATGCTGCTGGCACCCAGGTCCATTTCCGCCAGTGCCATACTCCTTACCTCGGCCGGTGTCAGCAGTCCACGCTTCGGCTTACTTTGCAGGAACAACTCGTCCGGGTTACCAAACAACCGCCTGCCAACACTTGAACGCGGCCGATCAGGAACCCCCTGCTTCCGAACAAGCACCATTACGTTCAGGGAGGAAAACTCCTGCCCAACCACATCGGTCAGTTCTCCCTGGGTAACTCTTTCGTCCGGGGATCCCAGGTTCTCACACACGTAAGCTGTGAAATAGTCAATCTGTCGGTCGAGGCAGAGCTGGGCCAGCACCGAGGGAGTGACCTCCTCACTGGTAAAAACGCCAACCTTCTCGGCGGTTCGTATTCTCTCGACCACCCGTTGTGGATCCTGCGTGGCGAGGTTCGTCAGGTACGCCTCGTCCCAACTCTCCTTGACCCGTGCAAAGGCGAGCTGCATGCTGCTGACATGCGGAATAACCTCAAACCGGTCCTTTCCGAGGTGGTCGCAGAGAAACCGCGCCACGCCGTAAAAAAGTGGGTCCCCGGAGGCAAGAACAACCACCTCCTCGTTCGGGTGGGCTTCAATCTTGTCAACGACCGCCTGGAAATCACCTTCTGGATCCCAGGCCGTGGCAGAACATTCCTGCAGGGTGCTCGTCAACGCCTGTGCACCAATCAACAGATCTGCAGCCGCCAGGCGCTCACGAGCTTCCCCCGTAAAACCTGCCGGACCATCGTCTCCGATGCCAATGATATAGATCTTGTTTGTGTTGTTCACGAGCGAACACATCCTGCCAGCGAGAGGCGACCGAACAGTGGTATCGCCATTTTATGGGATCCTCACCGCTTGCAACAGGCAGGTGCTGCGGCTTCCCACACCAGAAAAAAAAACCCGTCAACAGACGGGCTTGAGGGATCAGCTTCCGTGCTGTGGTGGCCTAGACCTGGAAGGAAGACCCACAGCCACATGATTTCACCGCATTCGGATTCTGGAAGACAAATCCTCGCTGGTTCAATTCATGGATATAATCGAGCGTTGTTCCCTCAAGGTATAGGGCACTCTTCTTATCGACGATCACTGTCACACCATGCTGCTCATACTTCTGGTCATTGTCCTCGCTAAACTTCTCATCGAAGAAAAGTTCATAGCTAAAGCCGCTGCAACCACCGGCTGCCACACCAATCCTCAAGTACGATGGCGTCTCCTCGGTCTGTTCCTCTCGCGTGCGAATGACCTCGGTTGCCGCGCGTTCGGTTATCGTGATCGACATGTGATTCGTGCTCCTGACAGCAAAACGTCTATTTTGAAATTCGCCACTCTACTTTAAGGATACAACGAGAATCCGGGGTAGAAAAGTGCAAAAGGGGAGGGTTTCCTTCTTCAACGCTATTTTGGGAATCGAAAACTGCCGGGACGGTAATTACGGCCTCATCCGCCGCAAACGCTCTACCGCACCAGACACCTGTTCGATGGCAAACTCTACATCCTCCACGGTATTAAATCGCCCCAGTCCAAATCGCAGGCTGGCACGCGTCTCATCATCACTGAGCCCCAGGGCCCTCAGGACATGACTCGGTTCTGGATCCACCGAGGTGCAGGCACTCCCACTGGAAACCGCCAGGTCCTTCATGCTCATCATCAACGCTTCACCATCCACGTCCAGGAAACTCATGTTCAGGTTGCCCGGCAGGCGTGATTCATCCAGCGGTGGACCGTTCAGCTGCACTCGTTCCAACGCATCCTGGATTCCCTCGTGGAGCTGGCCCCGCAGGCCTCGAATCCTGATCGCCTCACTTTCCATCTCCGCCACCGCAATTCCCAATGCCACTCCCATCCCAACGATGCCGGGGGCATTCAGTGTACCGCTTCGACGGCCCTGTTCGTGCCCGCCCCCCTCGAACAGGGGTTCCAGCCTGACCTGGGGATTCGCGCGGCGCACATAAAGGCCCCCCACCCCCTTGGGGCCATAGAACTTGTGTGCCGAAAAACTGAGCAAGTCCACCTGCAGGCTCTCTACATCCACCTCGACACGCCCTACCGCCTGCGTGGCATCCGAGTGCAGGAGAACCCCTTTCTGCCTGCAGACCTGGCCCACCTGCCCAAGTAGTTGCAGCACGCCTGTTTCATTATTTGCCAGCATCACGGAAACCAGCGTGGTCTCCGGCCGGATCGCCTCTTCGAGTTGCTGCAGATCAATTCGTCCGGGGCAGCCTGCATCCTGGAGTGCCACAGGAATCATTGTCACCTCGTAACCCTCACGGCCCAATCGTGCCATGCAGTCCAGAACCGCCCGGTGTTCACTCACCACGCTGACCAGGTGCTGCCCCTTGCGCTGCAGTCGGTGAGCTGCTCCGCGGATGGCCAGGTTGTTGGATTCCGTCGCGCCGCTAGTAAAGACGATCTCTCGTTCTGTGGCACCAATCGCCCGAGCTACCTCCACCCGGGCCTTTTCGACGGCTGCCCGACTATCCCAGCCAAAGACGTGGCTCGTGCTCGATGGGTTTCCATACTGCTCGGCAAACAGCGGAACCATGGCATCCACAACACGAGGATCAACCCGCGTCGTCGCGTGATTATCCATGTAGACAGGGGTCGCGACCATCTAGGCCTGGTTCTCCGTGTCACCAAAAAGTGCCTGCAGGCAAATTGACGACCACGTTTCAAAACCATCCATATCCTCGAGCAGCTCGGCGACAGGCCGAAACCCGGAATCCAGGATTTCACTTTCCCGGGGCGTTACCCTCGGTTCTGCCACGTCGCAGATGTGAACAATTCCCAGGTGCACCTGCCCAACATCCGTCTCGTCATCATTAATCAGGCCAATGCACTTCATGTCATAGGCCGTATCCACTTGGACCTCTTCGTCCAGTTCTCGCTGCATCCCCTGCTCGTAGGGGTCCACATCACCACGCGCCGCGTCTACTGAGGAAATGTGCCCCCCAATGCCGATACTCCGTTTCTGGTGCAATCGGCTCTCACCCTGGCCACCGCCTCGTCGGTACTGGAACAACTGCACGCGGCCATCCTTATCGGCGTAACGGAAGATCACGTAAGGGATAAGCTGCTTGAATGACGGATCCTGTTCCATCTCGCTTCGAGGCCGATAGCTGATATTGTCTGGCCTGAGCAAGACGTCCAGGTAGGGTTCCACCTGCTCGGTGAACCCCTGAACGTGTCCAATCTCATGGAACACACTTGTCGGTACCACCAGGACATGTTCCATATCTACAGTTGACATCGGATTTCCTTTCGCCGGTTGGTACTCGCGGGCATCGCAGCGGCCAGTATACGAGTTTCCCCGGAACTTAACGAGGATGCCATTAGAGAATTAACATCGCATCGCCGTAACTGTAAAACCGGTACCCACTCTCGATCGCCTCGGAGTACGCACGACGAACAAGCGAGTCGCCGCCGAACGTGCGGACCATCACCAGGAGGGTAGATCGCGGGAGGTGAAAATTTGTCAGCATCCCGTCAGTCGAGACAAACTCGAATGGCGGAAAGATGAAGATATCTGTTTTTCCTTCCCAGCTGGCAAGCGCCCCGCCCAGCGAGGCAGCTTCAAGAATCCGCGTGCTGGTCGTCCCGACCGCAATGACGCGTCCCCCGGCCTCCCGGCTTTGCCGGATCATGCTGACATCGGATTGCGTCAACTGGCCCCACTCCGAGTGCATCGAGTGGTCCTCCAGTTGTTCACAAGCCACCGGCCGGAAGGTTCCCAGGCCCACATGGAGTGTCACTTCGGCGATGGAATTCCCCCGGGCCCGCAGCAGGTCAAGCAGCTCGCGGGTAAAATGGAGTCCAGCAGTCGGTGCTGCAACAGAACCGTCCCTGCTGGCATAGACCGTCTGGTAATCTGCAACGTCGGAGTCCAGCATCTCGCCCGAGCGAATGTAGGGGGGAATGGGGACCCTGCCATAATGAGCCAGGATCTCCTCCTGGCCGACGTCGGTTTCAGGACATGCCGCCCAGGTTCCGCCATCCAGTTGGGCCAGCATCTTTAACTCCGTCCCCGCGATCCCGTTCCTGTCCTGGAGCGTCACGGTCTCACCCGGCTGAATCCTTCCACGTGTAGTGGACATGACTTCCCATCTCCCATCGCCATCAACGTCCAACACGAGTCCCTGCCACCGACCACGGGTCCGGGTGCGGAAACCAATCAATCGGGCAGGTATCACCCGTGAATTATTGATCACTAGACAGTCGTCCGTTTCCAACAGTTCCGGTAGATCTCGCACATGGTAATGGGAAATACTCTGGTCCTGGCGATTGACGAGCATCAGCCTGGCATCACTTCGACAGGCAAGCGGGTGTTGCGCAACCAGCTCCCCGGGCAATTCAAAATCATAGTCGTCAATTCGAGTCATCATTCGGCACTCTTAGAATTAGGTGGAAATCGGCCTTCCCCCGCCGACCCGGGAGAGAACCCCCTGCGTAATACCTTGTAGGGTCAACATCTCTTTGGCGGCAGGTCGATACCTTCTTTATAAGGAAGACGCTCTTTCTGCGTATTCTCCATTCCTCTCATACGGCAAACAACTCGTGCGAATCTGTCTTGTTATCACGGAACTTGACCCGGGTGGCGCCGAGCGTGCCCTGGTGCATCTCGCCTGTGGCCTCCAGGACCGCAATATCGCCGTTCTTGTAATCTCCCTCAAGCCGCTCCCCTCGGCGCCTGGAGATGAACTCGTTCGCCAGTTGAGAGAACGTGACATCGGCGTCACCTCGCTCAACATCCACAACATGGTCGGGTTCCTGAAGTCACGAACCCGGCTCCGACTGTTACTCCGTGATCACCAGCCTGATATTGTGCAGTCGTTTCTTCACCACGCCAACATCCTCTGTGCCATGTGCCGCAGCCGCCTGGACGGTTTCAAATTGGTCGCCGGTTACCGGGTCGCCGACCCGGGTCGCTGGCGTGCCTTCCTGGAGAGGCGGTATCGTCGCTGCTGGGATCATTTTTCCTGTGTCAGCGACGAGGTCGCCGAGGACCTGCTCATCCGACTTCAGCTGGAGGACGGAATCGTTACGACGATTCCGAACGGAGTGGATATTCACCGGTTCAAGGATACCATTCCTCTACCGCCCGCCAGCCTGGGGAGCAGCGACGGACGGCGACTGCTTGGTATTATCGGGCGATTGGATCCTCAAAAGGGTCTTGAACAACTACTTCCCTATCTCCCCGATCTCCTGGATAACC
>JAPYUD010000231.1:0-5932 GCA_029936215.1 Pirellulaceae bacterium
GATCAACTGTGCCCGGGGGGGCATCTACGACGAGGAGGCGCTCGCCGATGGCCTGGAGTCCGGAAAACTGGCAGGCGTGGCATTGGATGTCTTTAGCACGGAACCATGTACTGAAAGCAGGCTGTTTGGCATGCCCGGCGTGATCTGCACTCCCCACCTGGGGGCTACGACCAGGGAGGCCCAGACACAGGTATCCCAGGAAGCAGTTGAGTTGCTGCTGAACTACCTGCGTACCGGAGAGATTCGCCACGCTGTGAACATGGCTTCGATCGACCTCGCCACGCTGGCATCGCTCAGCGGATACCTGGACCTCTCTCACCGGCTGGGCCAGTTTGCTTCCCAGTGGATGGCAACAGGTCTGGCCAGCTGCCGCCTGGATTATCGTGGAGAAGTCACTAACCTCGAGACACGCCTTCTGACTGCTGCATTCGCAGCAGGTTTGCTCGAACACGCCCTGGATCAAGACGTCAATATCGTTAATTCGGAACTGCTGCTCCGAGAACGAGGAATCCAGCTGGTTGAACAAAGCCAGCTTGAAATGGGCGATTTCAGCTCATCGATCACGGCCGAGCTGGACTCGGACGGGGACGCTTTTGCTGTGTCAGGAACGTTATTTGGACAAAGCATGCCAAGACTGATCCGGCTTGGGGAATATCGCCTGGAGACTTACCTTGACGGCGTGATGCTTGTCTTCTCTCACCTTGACGTCCCCGGAATTATCGGTTGGGTCGGGAGTATTCTTGGTGAGGAACAAGTGAATATCGCCCAGATGTCAGTCGGCCGGGCCGGGGATGCTCCAGGAGGACAAGCAATCGGTGTTCTCAACCTCGATACGGTCCCACCCCAGCAGACGCTGGAAAGGCTGCGCGATCACGAGGGAATTGAACGTGCCCAGGTGATCCAGCTTCCATTGGCCGGAAAACTGCCAGACTGGCTTGCCTGCTCGCTGAAGTAGACTAGCGAGGATGCCTCGGATTGTGACCCGTGAGCGCTTGCTGACGAGTATGGAATCGAGGGAACCTCGCTTCCATTTTTGTCCGTTCGACCGCCTCGTAGCACTCGTCGGAAAGACCGCTTAACCGGAGTTCACCTCCCTGGTAACTGAGGTGTTCATCAAGCAACTGGAGCTGCCGCATCAAGCGACCATTGAGATGAATAACATGGTCCATTTCCAGGACCAGGTTTCGGGCGAATTCACGATCCAGAAGTCCACGGATCTGTTCGGCAAGTTGCTGAACCGGGGTATGCAAAAACGGTTCGAACAACTGCATGCAAAGCCACTCCCTGGCATGATCAATCTCCACCCGCCAGCCACCAGGTAATTCCTTCATGATCGTGGTATCCCAGAAAGCAGATATGCTTGTGACGTCCCGCCCCGACAATCTATTCCAAATACCAGTCTCACGAAAAGACCAGTTTTCATCTTGAGGATTCGACCCAAATTGGTCACGCCGCCCCCTTGAACAAGCGACCCGCCTGAGCAAGACTTGTGACTTGTCGAGCCTTACTAACACGTGTTACTCAGGAATGATCCCATGTCTCGATCTGTTACGTTTAAAGGAAATCCGCTAACACTCGTTGGTGACGAGGTCCAGGTAGGACAACCCGCGCCTGGATTCGAGCTGACAAATGGTACGCTCGATTCTGTGACTGCAGAGGACCTGAAGGGAAAACCAACCCTGATCAGCGTCGTCCCTTCACTCGATACCCCTGTTTGCCAGGTCCAGACCAAGCGTTTCAACGAGGAGGTCGCGGCACTTGGAGACCAGATCAACGCGGTCACTGTCAGCCTGGACCTGCCGTTTGCCCAGGGGCGGTTTTGCGAGGGAGCAGAGGTCAGCAACATGCAGTCGTTGAGCGATTACAAGGACCGTTCCTTCGGCAATAACTGGGGTATGCTGATTGACGAGCTCAAGCTACTAGCTCGTGGCGTTTTCGTACTGGATGCCGACGGAAACGTCGTCCATGCGGAGACCGTTGGTGAAGTGGTGGATGAGCCAGATTACGATTCGGCACTCTCCGCTATCAAGGGACAGCTGTAGAGCACCCCAACTGGCCTGATACAAGCGAGGTTCTTCCTGCGAGGAGAACCTCGCTTTTTTTGTGCCTGGCCTGTTCAGGAGAGCATCTCGACCAGTTGCTGGCGTGCATGGTCGAGTGCCTCCTCAAGTTTCGACGGATCCTTTCCGCCCGCCTGGGCCATGTCTGGCCTGCCACCGCCCCCTCCACCGACAACACGGGCAACGTCCGCGACCCAGTTCCCCGCATGGACACCGCGTTCAACAAGATCACGCGTGACGCCGGCAACCAGTACCACCTTGTCCTCACCACTTGCCGTGGCAAGCAGGACGGCAACCGAATCCTCTTTTTTCCGCAACTGGTCGATCAACCGGCGCATGATATCCGGGTTACTTCCTTCGACAAGCTGGATAATCCCACGGGCGGAATCAAAATCTTCAGCCATTTCCAGGAGTTCATCGGCGGAAACCTGGGCACTCGACTTCATCTGCTCGAGCTCTTCACGTAACTGCACGATCTCGGCGTGCAGCGAGCTGAGGCGGCCAGAGACGTCAAATACTCCAACATTCAGAAGACGCGCGGTTTCACGAAGCGTGGTGCGGACGGCGAGGTAGTCGTTTTTGGGCAGTGGCCCACTCGTCTCCTCGGATCCACTGGCCTCGTCAGTCGTTCCACCACCGCTGGCAATACGTTTCTTGAGCTCACGTACCTGGCTGGCGAGCTGCCGTGCTGCCTCTGGCACCTCCGCGGCAGCAACACCAAGCACTTCCGTCACTTTTTCCAGTTCGCCGACAACCTGCCGGGCGTGTGCTGCTGCTTTCTCACCTGTCAGGGCAGTAATTCGCCGCGTGCCGGCTGCAACCCCTTCCTCTGAAATAATTTCAAAGCTGCCAATCCCGGCAGTGTTCTCAAGGTGGGTTCCCCCGCACAATTCCTGGCTAAATTCTCCCATCGAGACAACGCGAACCGGATCGGGGTATTTCTCGCCGAAGAGCATCATCGCTCCAGAAGCTCGGGCTTCGGCCAGGGGTACCGTGTTCCACTGGATCTGCTCACCCCGCTCGACCCTTTCAATCACGTCCATTTCGATCTGTGTCAGCTGCTCTGCCGACACCGGTTCAAGGTTGGTAAAGTCGAAACGAAGTACATCATTATCCACCTTCGATCCCTGCTGCTGGGCATGGCTGCCAAGTTTTTTTTGCAGTGCATAATGCAGAACGTGAGTCGCTGAATGCGCCCGGCGAATTCCATCCCGCACCATCTCATCCACTTCCGCCGTGACGGTCTCCCCGGACTGAATTGTCCCCGAGAGTAGGCGACCACGATGCAGCAGCAGTTCACCGTCACGCTGTGTATCCACCACCTCAACCTGGAAATCGTCATGCTGCAGGGATCCTGAATCTCCAACCTGCCCACCTGCTTCTCCATAAAACGGCGAACGATCCAGGATAACTACAACTTCCTGGCCCTCTTCCTGGCAGGACTCGACAAGCTGGCCTTCCCCGGTCACGTCAATGATTCCCTTCACTGTCGCCTCGACCCGTGTCGATTCATATCCCACAAAATCGGTCCGCTGGATTGTCCTCTTGAGCTGTTCAACCGGCCCGGTCTTGAACAATTCGAACTGGTTCTTGCCGGAATTCACACCATGCTGGTCCATCGCTGCGCGAAATCCATCCCAATCAAAAGAGAATTCCTGGTCGGATGCCATCGATTCGACCAGTTCCGGCGGAACTCCATAGGTCTGGTACAGATCGGCCGCACTGGCACCATCAACGATGACCTGACCCTTCGTTTGCATGCTCGAAAAAATTGAGTCAATTCGATTCAAACCGGCATCAATCGTGCCGAAGAAAGCATTTTCTTCCTGCTTGATGACACCCGCAACGCGATCAACCGTCTCTGATAACTCCGGGTAAGGGTGTTTCATCAATTCCGCCACAACCGGAACCAGCTGGTAAAGGAACGGATCTCGCAGCCCAAGCTGGTGACCATCAAGAACAGCCCGCCGCAGAAGGCGACGGATCACGTATTTCTCCTTGTTCGCCCCTGGGTAAACATTTTCGTGAATGGAGAAAACGCAGGCACGTACATGATCACTTATCCGTCTGAGCCGGCGCCCCCCTTCTTCTTCCCGGTCATACGACGTGCTACAGATCTCCCCAGCTGCTTCCACGAGAGGTAAAAGCGTGTCGATGTGATAATTAGTATCCACGCCCTGCATGACCGCAGCGATACGCTCTAATCCCATTCCCGTATCAATGTTCTTACTTGGCAAGGACCGCAGGTTGTCCGGGGGTTCACCAACCCGGTTGAACTGCGTGAAAACAAGATTCCAGATTTCCACCACCACACCACTATCGGTCGTGTAAAAGATCTCACTGCAAGGGCCGCAGACGCCGTCCGGACCCTGCGAAGGCGCACCAGCCGGCCAGAAATTATCATCCTCGCCCATGCGTTCAATCCGGCTGGTTTCAAGACCCACCTGTTCATGCCAGATCGAGGCCGCCTCGTCATCATCCAGGTAGACCGATACGGTCAGCCGCTGCTTGTCGATGTTCATCCACTCGGGACTGGTGAGAAACTCCCAGGCCCAGTTGATCGCATCCTCTTTGAAGTAATCACCAAAGCTAAAGTTCCCCAGCATCTCGAAAAAGGTGTGGTGGTAGGCCGTCCTCCCCACGTTTTCAATATCCCCGGTTCGAAGGCACTTCTGGCTGGTCGTCGCCCGTGTGAAATCGAGTTTCACCTTCCCCAGGAAATGATCCTTGAACTGGTTCATTCCAGCCGGGGTAAACAACACCGACGGATCCCAAGTAGGCACCAATACGTCACTTTCCTGGCGAACGTGGCCCTTGGTTTCAAAGAACGCAAGGAACCTTTCTCGAATTTCGTCTACCTTCATCATCAATATCGCTGGTTACCAGAAGCGGGTGACACGCGGCAACAGAGAGTGGCTCGCGGCCGTGAAGGTGCCATTTTAACGGCTCACAGGAAACCCGGCCAGACATCCACGGCAGTATGTTACTGGAAGGGAACCAGCACCAAGTCATCCTGGCGATCTTCCCCACGCCGAACCAGCCTGACCTGAGCATCGAGTCCTTCCACGAGGCGATAAAACTGGAGCGGGTTTTCAACTCGTGTCCGCCCGACATGGCTGATAAACGAGCCGGCCCGCAACCCTGCCTTCCAGGAAGGCGAGTCGAGTTGGACATGAGTGATGGCGACGCAACCAAGCGGATCCAGCAAATGACCCGATTGACGGAAGAGCCGTGGTGGCATGGCCGTGGAATAATCCACCTGGATGCCGCGCCAGCTACGATCCGGCTCGTCACCGAAGGCCGGGCCAGCAAGTTCCGAGTAGCGTTTTGAGAGGACAACCTCCAGTTGTTTCTCTTCACCGGTCGAGCCGGCCGAGTCTCCCCGTCGGAGGATGAATCGGACCTGGGCCTCGGGCGGTAGGCCACCAAGATAGTGAAACAGGTCGTTCCGTTCGCGGATCGTACGATCATCCACCCGGGTAATCACATCCCCGACTCGCATGCCGGCACGGTCGGCACCACTTCCTGCCAGCACCTGGTCAACACGAATTCCCTGCTGCCCTTGCTGTTGCCGTTCGACGGAGAGAGGCTGGACCGAGACGCCGAGGAAACCGACCTGGACCTTCCGTCCTGCCTTGAGATGTTCCACGGTCTGGCGAAACACCTTGTCCGTGGGAATGGCAAAACCGGCAGATCGGTCGGCACCATCGAGTGGAGCCTGGGCGGTCACAAGACCAATCATCTCGCCCTTGAGATTGAGCACGGCACCACCACTGGTCCCCAGGTTCAAGCGGGCATCAATCTGTAAAAGACCACCTGAATGGTACAAGGTCTCTCGCTGGTTCCCGGCCTCCAGTGAGCGTTTCCGTGGA
>JAPYUD010000232.1:0-5928 GCA_029936215.1 Pirellulaceae bacterium
GGACAAGGAAGAATCCGAGCCCGATGCAGAGGTAGCCCAGGACAAGGAAGAATCCAAGCCCGATGCAGAGGTAGCCCAGGACAAGGAAGAATCCAAGCCCGATGCAGAGGTAGCCCAGGACAAGAAAGAATCCGAGCCCGATGCAGAGGTAGCCCAGGACAAGGAAGAATCCGAGCCCGAAGATAATTCCTGATTGGCGTCGAGGCACGCCAGGAGGGGAAAAGTCGCAAGGCGAAAAAGTGCTGCCGTCGTTATAATATCGTCACCCGCCAGAATACCGGTTAGGCTACTTCAGCACCGCCTGGATACAAAGCCAGCCATACTGGCCAGGAAGCACCATGAACGAAGAGCGAAAAACCCAGATCGTGGATCCCGTGTCCGTTATTGGCAACGATCCAGGCCAGTTGCCAGCCGGTGAACGGGCCAGTTCCTATGCAGCTCCCCAGTACCAGAGGCAGCGACAGCTGACGCTTGGGGATCTGCTCCTGGAAAATCGCATTGTCTTCTTGCAGGGAGAGATCTTCACTGAGAAAGCAAACGAGGTGGTAATGAAGCTGCTCTTCCTGCAGAGCGAGAATCGTCGTAAGGACATTCACTTTTATATCAACTCGCCAGGAGGCGGTGTGATTGCCACGCTGGCGATCTACGACACCATGCAGGTTCTCTCCTGTCCCGTGGCAACCTACTGTGTTGGACAGGCAGCGAGTGGCGCTGCTGTGCTGCTGGCAGGGGGTACCGAGGGAAAACGATATGCCCTACCGCACAGCCGGGTCATGCTGCACCAGCCATTCGGTGGTGTGAGTGGACAGATCAGTGACATCGAGATCCAGGCCGAGGAAATACTCAGGAACCGGAAGATGCTCAACGAGATCCTGGCCGAGCATACCGGGAAGAAAATCAAGCAGATCGAAAAAGATACCGACCGGGATCTTTTCCTGGATGCCGAGACAGCCAAAGAATACGGGCTGGTTGACGACATCCTCACCAAGCGACTGGCCGAAGAAGCAAAAACCGAGTAAACGACTACCGGCCTGGTGCCGGTGGATAGCCCTAGCGGAGCGAGTAGATCGATGCCCCCGATTCCCTATGTTGTCGAAAAGAGTGGTCGCGAAGAACAGGTTTATGACATTTACAGTCGCCTGCTGAAGGACCGTATCGTGTTCCTCGGTTCGCAGGTGAATGATGAAGTTGCCAACTCGCTCGTCGCCCAAATGCTGTTCCTCCAAAAGGACAGCCCCGAGTCCGATATTCACCTCTATATCAACTCGCCCGGGGGAAGTGTCAGTGCAGGAATGGCCATCTATGACACCATGCAGTTTGTCACCTGCGATATCGCCACCTACTGTATCGGTCAGGCTGCTTCCATGGGGGCTGTCCTGTTGGCCGCCGGAACCGCCAAGAAACGTTTCGCCCTTCCCAACAGCCGGATCATGATTCACCAGCCCCTGGCAGGAATGGAAGGCACCGCCGAGGACATCCTGATCCATGCCAAGGAATACAAGCGGGTGAAAGAACGTCTCAACAAGATCCTCATCAAGCACACCGGGCATACCATGAAGAAGATCGAAAGTGATACCGATCGGGACAACTTCATGACAGCCGAGGAAGCACTTAAATACAAGCTGGTCGACAAGGTGGTCGAGAATATGCAGCTTGCCTAGCCTGCTCCTGCCCACACGGTGTGCCTCTCTCCTGAAACCTGTTCTGCATGGAGCAGGCTCCCGGCAAGTCTCTCTTGCACTATTCCTGGGAAATCAGTAAACGACGTGTTGCACATGGGGACCTGTGCGCCATTCCCCTCCTTGATCCATCGTTCTTTCAGGGTTTCGCACCGCCATGAGACACACCTCCTCCCGCTTGCTACTTACCTCCCTTCCCCTGCTGGCCATTCTCGCCAGCGGCTGTGGACTGGGGCAATCCTATCAGCAGTACCCTGGCCCTTCTTCTTTTGAGCAACAACCAGGGATGGGCTTGGGGAGTCTTCTTTTCCCCTCGGTCCGCACGATGCCGACAGAAGAGTGGGCATTCCAGCAGGACTACGAGAACAAGCTGACCGAGGTGCAACAGCTGCGGGCAGAGAACCAGCGGCTCCGGCAACTGCTCAATCCACCGGCAACTCACCAGGCCCTCCCCTCCCGCCCCGGACCTGACCTTTCCCCACGTCCCCCAGCCGGCATTAGAGAAGTGGAAGTAGAAGGCCAGCCTGGGAACACATTACCCGCCGACTCTCTTCCTTCCCTGGATCAGCCAGTCAGCGTCCCTGTTGAACCGCTCTCCACAAGCAGACCCCCGGCCGAAAGCGGAAGCACGGCCGGACCTGATTTGGACTTGCCGATGGAAGTGGAAGAGCTGGCGAGCGAGTGGTCTGCGAGGCGTGGCGACCGAAGTTCCCCGGGCCTGAATCCCCGCATGGCCAACCCGATGCCAACTGGCCAGATTCCACTGCCACCAGGCGCGACCGAGGATTTTCCCATCCCTGAAGGTTGGCAACGCTAGGCCGTCACGCTAGAGACTGCGGAGGAAGGCAACCAGTGCCTTCACCGATTCGGGATCCCAGCTGGCCGACTCACCCGGATGACCGACGTGAAGGAACACGTCCTCCAGCTTTTCTACACTGCCGTCGTGGAGAAAAGGGCCTCGTTGTCCAACGCCGACCAGGGGAGGTGGGTTGAACTGGACGTTCCCTTCCTTGTCTCGCAAGCCAACATCGTATGTTCGTGGAGTCGTGTAGAGCGGCGGCGCGTGGCACTCGGCACATTTACTGGAAGAAAAAATCTGTTTCCCACGGGCGATCAATGCCTGGTCCACCTGCCCTCTCAGCTGGTCCACCGGTGGGGGTGCCGGCAGTGTTTTCAAAAAAGCAACCAGCTGAACCACTTTCTTCTCCGAAAGTGGTTCGTCACTTTGCATCGTGTTCTCCGCACTCCTGCGAATCTGTGTTGCCAGGTCGGGGTTGCCAGCATTCCAGGCAAAGGGAGCGGTGCTCGCCCGGCCCAGAAGCGAGAGGACCCGCTTCGGAGCACCAAAGGATTTGTCACTGAAGTTATCGTTCAGCATCCCATTGGCATGACCATCGGTGTGGCAACTGTTGCAACTCATCCAGCCATCGTGAGAAACCGTGGCATCAAAGAAAAGTCGTTCACCACGGATCACGTCGGTCAGTTCACCACCCGGGCCCAATGAAATACGGCGACTCTCCTCGTACAAGCTGGTATCCACGACCGACAGGGAGTCGTCAAACCGGTTGAGGACCAGCACCTGCTCCTGGTCCTCTCGGACAAGCAGTGCTGTCGGGCGTCGCCCAACCTTGACTCGCCGCAGGCTGAAGTCGTCTTCTTTCCCCAGGGCAATCTCTCCCACGCCACCCAGGGCAACCACCACGGCACCACTCGGTGCCACCTGCAACGAGGAAGGATCTCCCGTGGCACTCCCCGCTTCCCCCAGCGGGTGCATGTGGGCACCGGCGTAGATATCCACTCCCTCCTGGAGGATATTGTCCAGCTTGAGCCAGCGAAGGTCGTTCGACATCAACAGGCCCCAGTGAACATCATTTCGCACCGTGTGAGCAAGCTCGTTGAGCATCTGGTGGGCAACCACCAACATCGTGCCGTCGGCACTCACATCGAGGCCCCGGATATTGTGACCTGGGAAACGACGTTCCCCGGTAAGCTTGATAACCCCGTCACCCGGCAAGCCGGTATCGAGGATGGCAAGGTTGGCTGCAAAGGAATCCGCCACGATCAACGTCCTGTCGTCCCGCACCAGCAGCTGTTCACGGGGCGCAAATGGCATATTGAAATACTGCGTCACCTTGGAGCTGCCAGGGTCCTGGTGCTCTAACCGCACTACCGAGAGTCGTCGAGACCAGAGCGACGTCACGTAACACCACTTCCCGGTCCGGTCGGCAATCACCGAAACCGGATAGGGGCTGACAGCAATACGCTGTACGACTTTCAGCGTCTCAAGATCCAGCAGGATCAGCTGGTGTTGTTTTTCGTCGGTAATTGCCAGGTGGCTGCTGCCTGGAAGCCGAACCATATCCGAGAGCTGCTGGCCGACAGGAACCTCACAAAGTACCTTGCCAGCGGAGACGTCCACCCGGGAAACAGTTCCACTGCGACGATTCGCAATCAGCACCTGGTCCGGGTGACTCGCTTGCACGATTGCCACCGGGTGGCGGAAGCGAGCCTCTTCATGCAACGGCTGCTCTGCCCTGACAACAGCCGTACCCGCCAGGAGACTGACAATTCCTCCCAGCATGCCGAAGACAGAATACAGCTGGCCTGAACGAAACATGTTCTATCCCATGACTTGAAGAAAGGCCGATCCTGGCCCTCCAGGTTTCTACAACCATTTTCCCAAATCCACCGTGCCTGGACAAGCCAAATAAAACCGGCCCAGCACGCTGGCACTCCAATTCGTACTTCAGCTAGGCAATCACAGGCTGAACAACATTCCCGGATACATCCGTCAGCCGGAACTGCCGACCCTGGAAACGGTACGTCAGTCGTTCATGATCAACGCCAAGCAGGTGCAAGAGCGTGGCATGAAAATCATGGACGCTGACAGGATCCTTGACCGGGAAGTAACCGAGGTCATCCGTTTCACCAACCGTGACTCCCCCTTTGATGCCGCCACCAGCCATCCAGATACAGAAGGCATCCTTGTGATGGTCACGTCCTGCCTTGGCACGATCGTTTTGCAGCATCGGGGTCCGCCCAAATTCACTCCCCCAGACAACCAGCGTTTCATCCAGCAGGCCACGTTGCTTGAGGTCCTTCAGGAGCGCTGCTACCGGCCTGTCGACCTGCTTGCACTTGTTCACCAGGCTCGACTTGAGAGAACCATGGTGATCCCAGCCCTGATCAAACAGCTGGACAAACCGCACGCCACGTTCCACCAGCCTGCGAGCCAGCAGGCAGTTATTAGCAAAGCTGACATTTCCGGGACTTGTTCCATACATCTGGTGGACCTGTTTCGACTCCGAGCTGATGTCCATCAATTCCGGCACGGATGTCTGCATCCGGAAGGCCATCTCGTACTGGCTGATGCGTGTGGCTATTTCCGGGTCACCAATCTCTTCAAGTTGCTGGGCATTGAGCCGGTTGATGACATCCACGATCCGACGACGATCCGTCTTCTTCATGCCCGCCGGGTTGGAAAGGAAAAGTACAGGATCCCCCTTGCTGCGAAACTCGACCCCCTGGTGCAGCGTGGGCAGGAAGCCACTCCCCCACAGGCTGTTGCCAGCACCCCCTACCGAACCAGTAATCAGAACAACAAAACCTGGCAGGTCCCGGTTTTCCGATCCAAGTCCATAAGATGCCCAGGATCCAATACAGGGTCGACCAAAACGCGGGAACCCGGTCTGCATGAACAACTGTGCTGGCGCGTGGTTGAATTGTTCGGTGTGGAGCGTCTTGAGGATGGCGATATCATCCGCCATGGTGGACAGGTGGGGGAGCAGTTCGGAAAACACCTGGCCGGACTCACCATGCCTCTTGAACTTGAAGCTCGACCCCATCAACTTGGGATGGCCCCGCAAGAAGGCAAAACGCTGGCCCTCCAGCAAGTGATCCGGGCAGGGCTTATCGTCGTTCTCCCTGAGTACCGGCTTGTCCTCAAAGAGGTCGAGCTGCGAGGGGGCTCCAACCATGTGCAGGAAAATGACGTTTTTTGCGCGGGCAGGAAAATGGGTTGCCCGGGGAGCCATCCGGTTGGCCGAATCGAGTGTCAGTGACTCATCCGCAAGCCCCAGGTCCTCAGCCAGCAAGGTCGCGAGGGCAGCCGAACCGATCCCCAGTCCGCTGCGCTGGAACAACTCGCGGCGAGTACATTCCAGTAATAATTGTTGTGAGTTCGTCACGAGCTCTCACCCCTTGGTAATCGTCTCATCCAGGTTTAACAACACGTTGGCAATCGAGAACC
>JAPYUD010000233.1:0-5925 GCA_029936215.1 Pirellulaceae bacterium
CGCCCACCGTGATGCTTCGCTGCACGTTCAGGTAAGCACCGTAGATCTCCTTGTAAGGCCAGGCGTTCTCGGCTTCCAGCAGCGGCAGGATGCTGGTGAAGTCGACGTGGTCGGGCTTCTCCACGCCAGCCAGCTGCAGCGTGGTCGGCATCAGGTCCTGCAGGTAAATCGGCACGGTAATGCGGTGGTCTGCCGTGATCCCGGGGCCATTGACGACGAAGGGGACACGCACGCTGTGATCGTACATGTTCTGTTTCCCCATCAGGCCATGGTGTCCGACCGAGAGGCCATGGTCGGCCGTGTAAAAGATGTAGGTGTTATCGGCCAGGCCGGAAGCCTTGAGTCCCTCCAGGATCCGCCCGATCTGCTCGTCCATGTGAGTGACGATCGCGTAGTATTCCTGGCGATTTACCTTCACCGAGTACTCGGTGCGTGGAAAGGGAGCCAGTTTCTCGTCCCGCTGGCCAGTCCCCAGGGCGATCGAGTCCTTGTAGGGATAAAGGGGCAGGTAGTTCTTTGGCACCATGATCGAGTCGAGTGGGTAACGGTCCACGAACCGCTTGGGGGACTGCCGTGGGTCATGAGGCGCGTTGAAGGCAATGTACATGAAGAACGGTTTCTTCTGCCCGGCCGCATCCTCAAGAAAATCCAGGGCGTTGTTGGCTACCACCTCGCTCCAGTGCGTGCCCCCCTCCCAGTAACCACCAAAGCTCTCTTCCCACGGCTTCCAGGGATCGTCCTTGCCCTCGACCGGCCGGCCGTAACCCTGGGGTGTCTGCTTCGGCATGCCGCCGCGGACGTGAGCCGTTACGTCAAAGGCCTTGGCGGCATTGGCCCGTACGTGCCACTTGCCGGTCATGTAAGTTCGATAACCGGCCCCCTTCATGTACTCCGACCAGAAGCGGCCTGCCTCACGTTCCGTCTCGGTCTCCTTGTAAATGGCGTTGGCGCTCCAGAGGAAACGGCCGGTGTTGAGCATGCAGCGGCTGGCCACGCAGACCGCGCCGCTCCAGGAACCCATGTTGTAGGCGTGGGTAAAGGTGGTTCCCTGCCGTACCAGGCCGTCGATATGGGGTGTCTCGATCCGTTCATTGCCCATCGCATGGACCGTCTCGTATGACTGGTCGTCAGCAAAGATGAAGAGGATATTCGGTTTCTCTGCCGCCGTGGCCGTGGTGAAGTGTTCGAACCGGGCCGCCAGGAGGACAAGTCCCAAAGCGAGCAGGGGGGATGCTGGTCGTCTCATCATGTAACTCCTGGGGGGTTATCCTGTCGGCTTTGTGGGTGAAGGGGGTTTCGAGTGGAGCAGTCTAGGGCTGGAACATCCGGTCACTGGGGTTACCGCGCGAGAGCATGTAGGCGATCAGGTCGAGCACCTCGTCTCGATTAAGCCTGTCGAGCAGGTTTTCAGGCATCAGCGACGTGGGCGAGGGACGAAGTTCGTCGATGTCGTCCTTCTTGATCGTGACCACCTTGTTGGCGTCGAAGGGATCGGTCACCACGGTCAGGACGCCCTCCTGCTCGTTCACGATCCGACCGGCGATCAAGAGGCCGCTGTTGGTCAGGATCACCGATCCGCGGTACTGGTCCGAGACCACCTTGCTCGGAACGACCAGTGCCTCGGAGAGATCCTTGATGCTGAAACGACCGGCGACGTTGCTCAGGTCGGGCCCAGTGGCCCCACCGTCACCATCAAAACGGTGGCAGGAAGCACACTGCGCGGCGGCGAACATCGTCTTGCCGTTGGCAAAATCGCGAGCGGTGAGTCCGGCAGTTGCCAGCGTGACGATCTCGCCCAGTTCCCACTTGTGTCCCGGCCCCTTCGGCTTGGGGAGGTCCTCCGGCTCGGGGGGTGGGGCGATCACGGTCGAGGCAAGTGCTTTTTTCTCTGCCTCCGAGACATTGGCTAGCGCCTCGCTGCGGATGTTGTTAATAAACCCCTGGTAACTGGAGCCACCGCTCCGCTTGAGTGCCTCGTTAAACCATTCGAAGTAGGTTTTTCGCTGGTCCAGCGTCCATCCATATCGCATGTTGCGAAGTACCATGGCGTAGTGGATGTTCTGCAGGTCCGGGTGGTTGGCCAGCATCTTGGCGATCGTGCCGCCGTAACCCCGGTTACGCGAAAGCAGGTCACCCAGGTCATTGGAGATCTCTCCCTGGTCCTGCTGCATCAGTGCCAGTGTCTTGGTAATCACCGTGGGTGAATCGAGATAAACCAGGACGCGGCTTAACTCGTTGTTGAGCAGGGCGTCTTTTGTTGGAAACTTGTCGTCCAGTTGTTCCAGGATCAGGGCGATCTGGTCCAGCGGCGGTTTTCCCTGGCGGATAAAGATCAGTGCATAGGCCCTTAGCATTGCCAGCTTGTTGTCCCTTGTGAGTGGTTCAAAATCCAGTTCCAGCAGGGCCGCGAGAAACTCTCCCTGGCTACCCGGGTCTCCCTGTCGGGCCAGGCCGATCAGGCCAGTGATGCGGGCCGTGGGGTCAGAGAGCGTCAAAACCTGCTTCTGCCACTCGGTGACCGTCTGGGCCTCAAGCGCAAGCCGAGCGGCATAGCGAATATGACGGTCAGGATGGCCCAGTTGCTCAATCGCCGGTGCCACGGCATTCGGGTCCGGGTGACCGTGGTACTGTTCCAGGCTGCGTCGTAGTTGGCGTTGGGCGGCGAACTTGTCCTTGGCCGGCGTGGCCGGGCTGGTGGACTCCTTGCCGACGTAAGTGACGCGGTAAAGCTCCGACTGCGCGCCGCGGCCACCAATGGTGAAGTAGAGTGCCCCGTCGGGGCCGACCTCGGCGTCGGTCAGGGGGAGCGGGGTACGTGCCACGAATTCTTCCTTGACTCCCACATAGCTGCTTCCCTGGGGTGTGAGATGGATGGCATACATGGTGCCGAAGGTCCAGTCGAGAAGGTAGATGGCCCGCTGGTACTTGGCTGGAAAACGTGCCCCGGTGCCGAAGGTAACCCCGACCGGTGAGCCAGGGCCGATATCAACCACCGGCGGCAGGCTGTCGGCATAGTAGGTGGGCCACTTGCCGGTACCGCTTCGCCAGCCGAACTCGCTTCCGCTGGTGACGTGGCAGAGCCGCGTTGGGCGGTACCAGGGAGACCCCTGGTCCCATTCCATGTCGGCGTCATAGGCAAACAGTTCTCCCTCGGGACTGAAGTCCATGTCGTAAGGATTGCGGTAACCGCTGCTGACCATCTCCCAGGTCTTTCCGTCCACGTCGGTTCGGGCGATCCATCCACCGGGTGCCAGCTTGCCGCGGGCATGGCCACGTGCGTCCCACTGGCGGGGCAACAGCAGATCCTCGCCCCAGTTACTCGGAAGCCGGCTGGAGTCAAACTTCGGAGGATCGGTGTGGTTGCCGGCGATCACGTAGATCGATTGTCCGTCCGGACCAAGCCGGACGGCGTGGGGGCCGTGCTCACCGCCGCCATTGAGTTTTCTCAGTAGCGTGAGCTCGTCGTACTGGTCGTCCCCGCTGGTGTCGCGGGCGCGGTAAAGGCCGCTGCCGGGTCCGCCGTTGACCGAGATAAAAAGGCTCCCCAGGGCATGCAGCATTCCCTGGGAACTGCTGATATTGAGATTCAGTTTCTCCACCCGGGTCGGTTCCGTGCTCCCGATCGCGGGAGGGGTAATTCGATAGAGTCCCTTGTTGCCCTGGTCACTGGCAATCAGCCGGCCCTTGTCGTCGAAAGTGATGGAGACCCACGAGCCCTGTTCATTCTTGGGGACCGTGTAAAGCAGCTCGACCTGGAAACCGGGCAGCAACTGGAAGACGCCTCGCTCGGCACTGGCAACGGTGGCCGCTGCAAAGACGTTGCCCCAGGGGCCCGATCCGAGCGGTCCCAGTTCGACGGCGGCGACGCTCTCGGCGTCCGCCGTGGGGGCGGCAGTCCACTGCTTGTTGGTGACCACGTAATCGATCGATCCGTCGGCCTTCTTCATTGCCAGCTTGAGGATCATGCCGGCCGGTCCGCCGGCGTTGGCTCCCTCGACCAGCAGCTCGTTCTTGCCGGCGACGAGGAACTTCTGAACGTCCAGGCGAACGGGCGTTTCCCAGCTGCCATGGGAGACGACACGCTTGCCGTTGATCTTGATTACCATCTGGTTGTCGCAGGAGGCGACAAGGTGAGCCGAGGTTGAATTGGCCTGGAAGCTGCGGCGGAAGAGGTAAGAATCGTTGGCGCCGGCTGCCTTCTTGCCCCAGATCCAAATTGCACCGGGCCCCTTGTTGATGTCGAACGCGTCAGGCTTTTTTTCCGGTTCCGCGTCCGGCGTGGCTTTCTGGCCGGCCACGCGTGAGGGCGCGACCTGGGGTTCCTGGGTGCCGACCTGCTGGGAGAGCAACTGGGCGGTGGAGGAAAGCGAAAGCAGGAAGACGAGTGATGCGGCGAATCGAACGGTGGGCATGCGAGGCGGACTCCAACAGGGGACAACGACTTTTACCGGGCCTTCGAGGGGTGGTGAAGATGCCCCTGGCCGGTTGCCAGTATAGAGAACTGGCACGTGGGTTAGAAGTCAGTCGGCGTGGGCTGCTGGCCCATTCTCTCGCTGCTCCACTTCGACCAGCCTCTGGATGTCTTTGCGGCTGGAGAGGTAGACTGCCACGCCGATTCCCGCGACTACCAGGGTGATGATGCGATAACCCAGGGCCACCACAAATCCATGGCTTGCCGACATGCCGACCGGGGCGAGCGTCTGGTAAAGCGTGTAGAGGGCATACTCGAATCCCCCCAGTCCCCCGGGCAGAGGGAGCGAACCGATCACGTTGGCGATGGGCACGATGGCAAAGTGCAGTTCGAAGGAGGGGTGCGGGTGGGAGAGTCCCATGGCAATCAGGTATACGCAGCAGGAGAAGCAGAAATGGGTGAACAGCGAGAGCAGGAACAGGGCCAGGATGACCGGCGCCCGGCGGCGGTAGAGCGCGGCCGCGGCGGCGAAACGGCCAAGCGTGTCACCGACAAGAGGGAGGCGAGAGAGCTGCTTTTGGATCCCATCGCCGGTGAGCGCGGGGATCAGCAGCATCGCCAGGAAAAATCCTCCCATTCCGAGGCAGATGGCAAATACCGTTCGCCCACTGCTTTTGAGTGTCTCCAGGTCCGCCCCGGCCTTTCCGCTGGCCTCGGGGAACTCGAACATCCAGAAGGCAAAGGCGGCCACCACGCAGAGGGCATAGACGCCGATCATGCGATCCACGATCACGCTGGCCACCGCCTCGGTCTTCTTGCCGGGTTGTTCGCGAGCGATGAAGATTGCCTTGAGAGTGTCGCCGCCCATCACACCGAGGGTGAGGAAGTTAAACAGGTAGCCGATAAAGCCAAGCCGGAAAGCGTCGCGGATACGGAAGGGTAAATCGAGTGCCCGCACCAGGCTGTACCAGCGGAGCATGGTGGTCAGGATGGCGACCATGCCGAGGGCCAGGGCGGCCAGCAGTAGGAGCCAGTTCTTGGGCTGTCCGGCCAACGCCGAGAAACTGTCATCCTGGCGGGCCTTGTGAAAGAGAAAGGCCAGGATGGCGAAGGAGACGGCGAACTTGGCACCGCCGATAAGCCGTTTTCGGTTTCTGGATTCCATGGTTTTCGTGAAGGGTTGGGGTGCTCACTTGGGTGTCGGGCCGTGGCGTCGATGCTCGGTTGACAATCTGCGGGGCCGTTGATAGTGTGCAGGATCGATGTGTTGGAAGCGGAAAAATCTGCTGCTTGTGGTTTTTTCGGCATCCAGCGTACTGGGGGATTAGCTCAGTTGGGAGAGCGTCTGGCTGGCAGCCAGAAGGTCAGGGGTTCAAGTCCCCTATCCTCCACTATCTGCGCCCCGGCCCTGGCCGGGGTTCTTTTTTTGCGAGGAGGGTTTTAGCAGTGCGCGGTGGACTGGCTTTGCGAGCCGGTGCGAGGCGAAACGTGCAGGTGCTGCGTCGGAATATGCG
>JAPYUD010000234.1:0-5916 GCA_029936215.1 Pirellulaceae bacterium
AGGGTGTAGCTCAGTTGGTAGAGCAACGGACTTTTAATCCGTAGGTCCAGGGTTCAAGCCCCTGCACCCTCATTTTTTCTTTTCTCCCGCATTCCACCCCGATTACTCGGGCGTGCTGATGCAGTAGATGTTGGCGGCCGTGCGAATGATCAGCCGGTTGCCAACGATCGCCGGCGTGGCCATGCACATGTCCTCCTCGGCCAGCGAGTTCGTTCCCAGCAGCTCGAATGCCCGCCCCGCCTTGATCACGAAGGTAACTCCGTCCTCGTTCAGGCAGTAGATCTTGCCGGCCGATGCCCAGGGGGAGCTGGTAAAGGCACGGCCCATGGGAAGACGCTGCTTGCCATAGACCTCTGCTCCGGTCTTGGCGTCGTAGCAGGCAAAGAAACCTCGGTCATAGAGCACGTAGAGCAGGTCGTTGTAGACCAGCGTCGTGGGATTGTAAGGGGCAGCCAGGGGCTGGCTCCACTTGATGTAGTTGTTACTGGTCTTGCCCGCATCCAGCGAGATATCTCCTTCGGACCCGGGACGAATAGCAAAGATCGGCCGTCGCCCATCCAGCACGTACCCGGAACTGATGTAGAGCAGCCCATGGGCAGTGTAGGGCGTTGCGATCGTAATCGTGCTTGCTCCACTGAGCCGGTAAAGTTCCTTGCCCTCCAGGTCATAGGCCCGTGTCATCCCGGTTCCCGGTGTCACGATCTCGGTGCGGACATCATTTTTCCAGACAAAGGGAGTGGCCCAGTTACTTTTCTCTTCCCGCTTCACCTGCCAGTGCTGCTCACCGGTCTTCTTGTCGTAGGAGGTCAGCGTGGACTGTTCCTCGTTATCGTCGACGACGTAAAGCCGGTCACCATGGAGCACTGGTGATGCTGCTGTTCCCCACTCGTAGCGGATCTTGTGGGCTTTCAACTGCTTCGACCAGACCTGCTTGCCTTCCAGGTCAAAACAGTAGAGGCCATGGTTGCCGAAGTAGGTGTAGAGATGGGTCCCGTCACTGACCGGGGTCTCCGAGGCCAGCGTGTTCTTCAAGTGAACCGCGTTGGACGGCCTTCCCTCATGAACCTGCTTTTCCCAAAGAACCTTGCCGTTTTCCAGGTCCCGGCAGACGACCAGCCAGTGGTGCTGCGCGTCTGGAATCGACGAACGGTTGCCACCGAAATAAAGTCCCTTGCGGGGGGACTCGGTCTCGCCATCATTGATCACGGTCGTGTAGAAGATCCGCTTTCCTACGATCACGGGGCTGGACCATCCAAGTCCACGTGTTTTTTCCGACCAGGAAACATTCTCTTCGGTCGTCCAGGCATCGGGAATCGACGACGCATCGGCAATACCACGTGATCCCGGACCACGGAACTGCAACCAGTCTTCCGCCTTCAGCATTTCTAGCGGCGACGTCAGCAGAAAACCAAAAAGAAAAGCCAGGAAAACACGCATTGAATCTTCTCCTTCGGTTGTACTCAGCAACAGAAAACTTGCTTAGAATAACTACCAGCACGCTGGAACGTGCTTCCTTTGTAGTGTTAGTTTTCGGAGAAATACAGCCATGAAACGCTCGATTCGATTTTGTTCGGCTGTCGCCCTTGTCCTGGCGATGATTACTACCGCCGCAGGCGAACTCAAGGTTGGCGACGCGGCTCCGGATTTCGCCCTCAAGGGAAGTGATGGAAAGACACACAAGCTGGCAGCCTACAAGGGGAAGGTCGTGGTGCTGGCCTGGTTCCCCAAAGCCTTTACCGGTGGCTGAACGGCCCAGTGTGACTCGCTGCGTGACAGCGGGATTGAAAGTGGCTTTGAAGTAACCCTGCTTGGAAATCGCAAGTTCGAGGTTGCCAAGCGAGAAAAGGGATCCGGGGTCAAGCAGTTCGACGCGGCTGTTTTCACCGCAAGTGTCGATCCGCCGGAAACGATGAAGAAATATGCCGAGGCACTCAAGCTCGATTACCCGATCCTGAGTGACGAGGGCAAGAAGGTAGCGACGGCCTACGGGGTCGTCACCAAGGACCGGGCGGTCCCTTTCCGCTGGACCTTTTATATCGGGACCGACGGTACCATTCTCCACATCGACAAGGCAGTCTCCGCTCGTACCCATGGTACGGACGTGGCCAAGAAACTTGCCGAGCTCGGTGTCAAGAAAAAGTAGGCAATCCAGCGGTAACCAGGGAGCGGTGCCTGATGCAGCTTTCGCTTTCTGTCCGCATTGCCGAGGCTCCCTGCAAGACCCGGCTCCATCTGCCCTTTGAAGAGATCCTCGAGGTCGCCGCCGGAAACGGCTACGGGGCAATCTGCATGCGGGCCAGTGCCGGGGGAGTCCACTCGTCCCCGCATCAGCTGGAGCAGATGAAACAGCAGATCGATGCGGCCGGCCTGGTCGTCTCGATGGTCACGGCAGACTTCGATGTCCCGCTCAACAACGAACAGGGTCCTGACAGCCTGCGGGATATCGAACCGAGCCTCGACGTCGCCTCACTGATGGGGTGTGACCTGGTGCGGATCTGCATGAAACAGGATGCCGATATCCCCTTCGCCCGAGAGTCTGCAGACCGGGCCGCCGAACGGGGCATCCGGCTGGTACACCAGTGCCATACGAGCTCGATCTTTGAACAGCTGGACCGCATTCTGGAAGTGGTTGCCGAGATCGACCGTCCCAATTTCGGAATTGTCTACGAGCCGGCCAACCTGATGCTCTGTGGGGAATCGTACGGCGAGGAAACGCTCAAGCGACTCACCCCCTGCCTGTTGAATGTCTACGTCCAGAACCACCGGCTCGATGAGCAGGGCCCCGAATCGCTGCCCACGTTTTGCCGCGGGGACGTGCACTTCCACCACCTGCCCCTCTGGGAGGCAGGGGGAGTGGACTTCCATCGCGTCTTTTCAGCCCTCTCGGCGATTGGGTATGACGGGTATTTCACGATCCACCAGGCAGAGGGAATCGAGACGGTCGAGGACGCCCACCGGTTTGCCGCACAGATGGCCGAGTTTTTTCGTGACTCGCTTGTGGGCTGAAGGGCGCGAGGGAAACTGTTAAACTTGGACTCCACCAAAGCGCGTAACTCACTCGAAAGACGGCAACCGTATCATGGCCCACCTGCGACATCTTGCTATCCGCTGCCATGACATGGAGAAGTCCCGTGATTTCTACACGACCGTGATCGGCTGGGATTTTTTCGACTATCGCCCCAGCCGACAGGGCCTGGACCTGACAGACGGGGTGAACAATATCACGCTGCTGCAAAACCCGCCGGACCTGGTACGCCCTACCTTTGAAGAGGGTGAAGAGTATATCCACTTTGGCGTAGTGGTTGACGACCTGGAAGCCTGCTGGCAGCGCTGCCTGGACTGGGGCGCAGATATTTCCAAGGGGAACGTCAAGGACCGAAGCGAGGTGGAATCGCTCGAGAAGGCTCCGGAACAGAGCTTCAAGGTGCTGGATCCGGATGGCAACGTGATCGACGTGACGGCCGACCGCGGCGAGTGGAATGGTGTGCTGTTCCTGGACAGCTAGTCTGTCCCTGGCGGGTCAATCCTCGATCGTACCGCCAACCCCCGAGGGCATCAGGCAGATGCCGATCGCCCCGAGCAGGTAGATCAGGCTCATGATCCGGCCAAGCAACGCATAATCCTCGTTGAACTTGCTGATCAGGATCGCGCCGGCAAAGACCGTCACGGCCGTGATGATGCGGCCAAAGTTAAAACAGACACCCGCTCCGGTCGAGCGAATCCGGGTGACAAACAGCTCCGGCAGGAAAAGTGGAAGCCAGCCGAAAAAGATACCACTAAAGAAACCGAGAGCCGCAAAACCGGCAAGGAACTGCCACTGGTCCGGTGTGTGAAAGAAATAGACGTATTCGGCACAGGCCAGGCACAGCAGGCTAGTGAGGAAATAGGTCCTTTTGCGGCCCACACAACTGGCGATCATGCCACCCAGAAAACTGCCAATGATCCCGGTCAGCGAACGCGCCATGCCGATTTCTGCTTTCAGACCTGGATTACCGATCTCCGCCCCCACCTTGTCCGCCCACCCCTGGGACCAGTTTGACGCTCCCCATCCACCCAGTAGCGGGACCGTGGCCAGCAGGATTCCTACCAGCGTCACACCCAGCAATCCCGGTTTAAAGACCTCCCAGGTGGATGATCCCACTGCGTCCGGCGTGGATGGTCCCGCCTCCCGACGTGTGGACTCAAGGAGTTTCCTATCGGCAACCCACTTCGGAGATTCCGGAACAAACGCCAATACGAAAACTGCCAGCACGATAGGAGAGCCTCCCAGCAGCAGGACCCATCGCCAACTGTCGTAATCCACCTCAAATTGTCTTCCCACCGTGAACGTCAGGAAGATACCAACATTGGCAGCGGTTCCGATAACTCCCGCGAGCATGGGCCGGGAAACTCCCGCCCATGCTTCACTCATCAGCGCCACTCCATTTGGCCACATGCCACCCACTCCCATGCAGGTGACAAAGCGGGCAATCCAGAGTTGCAACGGTGACTGGGAAAAGTAGCTGATCAGCGACATCCCGGAGTAACAGGCGATGGCTGCAGCCATCCCCTTGACCCGCCCAAATCGATCACCGATTCGGCCAAACACCAGCCCACCAAGCGCGGCTCCAAACAGGAAGGCACAGACGTAAAAGCCAAACCACTGGCCGGCACGGGCTCCAAGACGATTGTCGATGACATACCGCTCGAGTTCCGCCTCGGAGATCACGCCATCTTGATCACCGGCAACTCCCAGGACCTTAACAGCATCCGGGTTTTTCTTCAGCCCAACAGCTGCCAGGTCCAGTGTGCCAGTTTCTTCCCCGGGCGCAGGTTCGAGCCTGGGAAACATGGCTGTCTGTATCAGACCATCACCGTCAGAATCAAGGGCCTTCCTGAACGCGGACATCGTGTTTCGATCATCGTCCGTTAAGTCACCTTCCCCGGAAATAACCAGCAGGTTCAAGGCGGCGGTCCGCATCGCCAGCCCGTTGATTGCCATGTGGGTGCCACCGAAGAACCAGCCAAGAAAGGCGGTAATGATGACCAGGTACCGGCCCGTTGCTGTCAGGCTGAATGACTGGCCAGGTTCCGGGGAAAGAGTACCTGGTGACTGTGGTCCTTCACTACTCATGCTGCACCGGTCCCGGAAATCGCATCATGTTAACCTGTTCCGTGGACAACATCGTAGGGAGTCCGCCAGAGAAAGTCACGCGGCATTGAGAACCTGGCTTACTTGTCCTTGAGCTCTTCGATCGCACCGGGGAGCCGTGGATCCACGAAACCCCGCGCACCACGACCTTCCTCGTCAATCCGGTAATCGACGTCCTCAATGATCTGCTCCAGGGTCGCTTCCCAATAACGATCGCGATCCTTTCCCTCGACAACGCCGAGCGGGCGAATGAGACGCATTCCCACACCCAGCGCGGGACCACTGGTAAACCACCAGGGACTGAGCGGGATATTCGGATCTTCCGCTCGCCATTCGTCATCCTGGGAACCGAGCCGGGCGGCCGAGCGGCAATCCTCGGCATCCAGATCCCAGTTCCCTCCCCGGGAGACACGGGGGTAGAGTTTCTTTGGCCAGGCAATCGCCTCTTCCATTTTCAGCTTCTTGCCGCCGAATTGCTTGTAACCATCCTTCAGCAAGGCGTCAAAAACCCACTCGGCAACGTTCCCGTGCATATCGTAAAGGCCCCAGGGGTTCGGCAGCTTCTGACCAATCGGGTGGGTTGTCTCGTTGGCATTGTCATAGAACCAGCCATACTTGACGAGCTTGGAGGCATCATCCCCGAAGTGGTAAGCGGTCGTCGTCCCGGCACGGCAGGCATATTCCCATTCCGCTTCACTCGGCAAGCGATAAAAACGACCGGTCAGCAGCGAGAGCCACTTGGTGTACTGCTTGGCCGCGTACTGGCTCATCGTCACCGCCGGAAG
>JAPYUD010000235.1:0-5910 GCA_029936215.1 Pirellulaceae bacterium
CACCGGTACCACGCCATAAGGCCATTGCCAGAGTCCCACGATAGCTCCCTCCCAACACGATTCATCTCCTGGCAGATTACCTGTCAGGAGCTTGCTTCTTCCTGTTTCTCCATCACCACTACCAGCGAGTCCCCCTGTTGCACGTTCGGGCGACTACGCAGCACGATCACCACTCCCTCCTGCTCTGAAACAATTGTCTGTTTTTTCTGTCCGGTCAGGTCGGTGACAGAACCGAAGGCGGTGCCCCTGCGAATGAACTCTCCCAGTTTCACGGTGGGCAGGAACAGCCCCTCACAGGGAGAGGGATTGCAAACCTGCAGATGCCCGGACCCTTCCCGTGGATCCTCGACCATATGCTCCACCTTTGATGGCGGTGGATCGCGGCCGATCATCCCCAGCCAGCCCATCACGTTGAGGCATCCATCCACGTAGTCCCTGGTTCCCGCCGGATTGCAGCGGCTTCCTCCCTCGTACTCACAGTAGATTGCAGGCACCGATGCCTCGCAGGCGATCGACAGGGATCGCCCCTTGTGGCGATAGTCGGTCCCCCAGATGATCGGCAGGTTGAAGGCCCGAGCCATCTGGCGCTGCTTGTCAAGGACCTCGATATCAGGGTGAAGCGAGTAACCGGCAAGCGGGGCCACCATCAGGGCGGTTCCCCCTGTGTGCAGGTCAATAAAATAGTCCGCCTGGCGAATCAGGCGAGTTAGCGCATCTGCCGCTCGCTCGGTGACTGACCCCTGCGGATCCCCGGGACAGATGCGGGCCAGGTCCAGGCCGTCCTCGGCGACACGATCACCTTGCCAGAATGCCGCCTCGTTGACGACGGGCACCAGCGTGACGATTCCATTGAGCAGCTGGCCTGGCAACTGCTGGAGAAGCTCGTGGATTGCGGCAATGGGTTCATACTCGTCACCATGGACGCCAGCAGAGATCAGTAGCCGGGGCCCGGCGGCAGCCTTGATTTCCTGGTATTCCATCAGGTTTCTCTTTTGAAGTGTCAGCGACAGTTTAGTCTTCAAACGGGAACAGTGGTTGTCGACGATGCCGGTAATCCAGCTGTCGCATGTCGGCTGTCGTTACGCCGGCCGTGTTGACCCGGACCATGTGATCACAAACTTCCTCGTAAGCGGCGACTGGAAGGTTGACGCCCTTGGCAACCAGCAGACGGAAGCTGGCTGGATCCACTCCGAAGCTGGTCAACTGGGAGAGACTAAACGGCGGCATCCGGCGACTGGTCAGCATCACTGTGAGCCCGGTTGGCGAGCGGAGGAGGACGGTTGGCCCCTGGTTAGCATCGGTCATGCCGCCATGCCGGGGACGGCTTTCATGAAAATGGCCATCCTCGTAAAACTCCAGCACCTGCATCTCCGATTCAAACGGCTTGCCATGTAGCTGGTCGGTACGGGCACCAAGTGAAAAAGAGCCAGTCCCTCCTGTGCCGACCTGCCTGGCGTGCTCAATAGAGGGTGGATCATAAAGACAGACAAAACTGTTATCCTGGCCGGTTTCTACCAGGGCATGCAGCAGCAGCGTGCTGTCGGCAGGAGACCCTCCGCCCACGTTGTCTCCCATGTCCAGCAGGCAGATGCGTCCTTCCAGTTCCCTGGTTCGTGTCATCGCCTGATCGATGGAGAGAAAGGTCCCCACGAACTGCTGGCGTTGCTCCCAGAGGTAATCACCAAGCTGATCAACCAGTTGCTGAGCCAGGGCGGGCTGGTCATCGGTCACCACGATCGCCGAGGATCCCATTTCCTCCACATCGGCATAGGGAAAACCGAGCAGGATACTGTTGGAGAGGACTCCTTCCTGGTCAAGTTGCTGGTCTGCCAGCTGGTAAAGTGGCAGGCAGGGGGGCAGGGCTGTCTGCTGTTTCTCGATATTAATGGCCATTGCTGGCATCGCGGCGGCCATCGTGGGATGGAAGACGCCCTCGAGGGTGCCAGTCATCAGGCGGGCAGCTTCAAGACCCACGGCCAGCTGGTCCAGGTGGGGATTGGTGCGGTAGGCGACCAGTGCGTCGGCAGCTGAGACCATCTGCCGGGAGAGATTGGCATGGGCGTCAAGGGTCCCAATGATCGGCATCCCGGGACCAAACCGATCTCGAAGCATGGCAAGCCAGTGGCCATCGACATCCGGATAGGGTTCACTCACGGTGGCCCCGTGGGGAGCCACCAGCAGCCCATCAAGCGAGCCTGCCCTGTCCAGGGCCGCGTTCATGGTATCCATCAGTTCTGCATGGGTGGCAGCGGTGATGGTTCCATAGGGAGTTGCCCGGCCAGCGAAGATCGGTACAGGTTCGATCGATTCGGCCAGTTCCAGCCCCTGGAAAAACCCGGCTACCTCGTGATGGCTGTCGGCCATCTGGCAGACCTCGTCGTCCACAAGCAGCGTGTTTTCCCGAAAATGCTCGATCGTCGTCGGTTCCGAGATGAACGTGTTCGACTCGTGAAGCAGTGCAATAATGCCAACACGCATGATGACCTGCATCCGGAAAGAGGAAGAAGGGGAGATCCTGCCATGAGGGGGAAATCGTACACCTATGCCACGGTGATTTCAAATCAGCAATCTCCCGGTGAGAGTGTGATCGTGGTATCGTGCAGGGATCGAGTGTGCCTGGTTTCCCTGATGACGGGAGTTGCTGCAACATGTCCCACGAGACACCGGACAAGATCACCCTGGAGATGATGCGGTCGAGTCTCTACTCGGCCGTCGTCTCGGATGCCCTGGACGCGCTGGGATATCCCCGGCAGTCACCACGGATCCCCCTGGCTCCGCTGACAACGGACACGGTCTTGGTTGGTTACTGCAAGACGACGCTCTGGGAGGAGATCGATGCCATCGATCCGAGTCCCTATGAACTGGAACTGCAGGCGGTGGATGAATGCGAGCCCGATGACGTGCTGATTGCCGCTGCCGGTGGTTCGATGCGCTCCGGGATCTGGGGAGAGCTGCTCTCCACTGCCGCCGGTAACCGTGGTTGTGCAGGGGCGATTGTGGATGGAGCGGTACGGGACGTGGACAAGATGGCCAGCATGGGGTTTCCCGTGTTTGCCAGGGGCACTTCTGTTTATGACAGCCAGGATCGCCAGCGGGTAAGTGCCATTGATCTTCCGGTAGAAATTGACGGGGTCAGTTTTTCTCCCGGAGACCTGGTGATTGCGGATCGAGATGGAGTTGTGGTTGTTCCTCGAGAGATCCACGAGCAGGCGGTGCGAGCTGCCTGGGAAAAGGTCCATGCAGAAAACGTGACACGGGATGCAATCCGGGATGGCATGAAAGCAACCGATGCCTATCGCAAGTACGGAGTGCTCTAGCGGGCGAGTGCCAGGTTAACCAGTTGCTGCCTTGAGCATTACCAGTACCGCGATCACGAAGGCTCCAATCATGCTGGCGCTTATCATCAGCGCGGTCATGGCCTGTCCAGGTGTCGCTCCATGAGCTCCCTCGCTCCCGCTCTTGAGCGAGATCGGCAGGCTAATGAGCAGCACCAGTGGAAACAGGGGCAAGGCAATCAGCGTGACACCGATGCTGCCGATTGCATAGGCAACCACGCGGACTGTTGTCTCGAGCGACGTGTTGGTGGACTGGGAGAGGACCAGCGACAGGTGGTGGACAGCAGCCAGCAGGTAGACCACAAGCAGTGTCCCCAGGCTGGTTGCCGCCAGGATCATTCCGCAGCCTTTGCCGATCGTGATGAAATATCCGTTGACGGGAAAACTGTCATAAATTCCGGCATTCACGTCATGGCGTAACTGGAAAATGAGAAAGATCATTCCGTAGAGGATCAGGGCAGCTCCTCCAAGCATCATTCCGGATACGGCAAAACCGAGTGGCGACCCCACTCCCCCCTCGAGTTTCATGCGTTGATATGCCTCACCCGGTGCCAGCAGCACCTCTCGTGCCGTGTTCCATAAACGGAAACTGGAAATGGTATCGTCTTCCCATGGCATGCCCGAGCGGACCTGTTGACGGTAATAGGAACGACCACCCCCCTGGCTCCCATCCCAGTTAAGAGTTTCTCCGCCCCCGCTGGTTTCCCAGCTTCCCGCCATCAAGGGGTCTTCAGATGTCAGTTCCATGGACCCGACACTGCCAAGTCCAAGCGGATCGACAGCCATCGGAACCGGCTCGCTGGCCCTCACGAGCTTGGAGAACTCTGGAATATCGATCGCCGCCTGGCACTCTGGGCATGTCCCCGCCTGGTTTGCCAACCGTCCGTCCACCTGTACGGTTTGCAGGCAATCAGGACACTGGAAACGAATCCCCTCTCCTGCCTCACTCGTGCCGATCGCTGCTTTATTGGACAATCGCATCAGGATGCCGCAGCCGGAACACTCGACTTTCTTGTGTGTCTTGTCGGTCGGCAGCCAGAGTCCCTTCGTACAACGCAGACATTGAAAACGAAGGGCATCCACGCCATCACGCATGGTTGCCGCCATGCTCTGCTGGACCAGGAAGATCCTGGATTCATCAAAGTCCTGCCAGTTGCCTGAGGTGGGTGCCGGGTGAGGAATGATCATCACCGTTTCACAATCCACGCAGCGGCCCTTTTTGCCTCCTGCCGAATCCGGCGTCTGCATCGGGCTGCGACATTTTTTGCACTGGAAGTCAATCATGGCGTTGGTAGCGAGAGAGGGAATAATCTTTTTCTGGAGTATAAACCATCCCGGGGATCGGTTTCAGCTGTCGCAGCGGCCCGGCGAGTGAATCGCACGAATCGGTATTCGTTACCCTGCAACTGGGGTACATTACCGGTAAATCATGTTGTCTTCTCTCGATATCCTGGGTCCAGAGGGCCGTATTGCTGCCCGACTGGACAACTATGAGCACCGCCCCCAGCAGTTGGAAATGTCGGCGGCAGTGAGTGCTGCCCTCGCGGACGGGCATCACCTGGTTGTCGAGGCGGGGACCGGTGTCGGCAAGAGTTTTTCCTACCTCGTCCCGGCGATCCTGGCTGCGACCGACACCGAGGCTCCGGAAGACGCCAAGATGCGGCGGATTGTCATCTCGACCCATACCATCACGCTGCAGGAACAATTGCTTAACAAGGACCTGCCACTCCTTAATAGCGTGATACCCCGGGAGTTTTCAGCCGTGCTGGTAAAAGGGCGTGGTAATTACATCAGCCTGCGGCGGCTTGAGTCCGCCGTTCGCCGCCAGGCAAACCTGTTTGACCGCCAGGCGGACCTGGACGAACTGGACCGCATCCAGGCCTGGTCGAAGGAGACCACGGATGGTTCCCGCAGCGACCTGGACTTCGGTCCCCAGCCGGCGGTTTGGGATGAAGTCGTCAGTGACAGTAGCAATTGTATGGGGCGCCGGTGCCCTCGCTTCGGAGATTGCCATTATTTTCGAGCCCGGCGGAGAATGGAAAATGCCCAGCTGCTGATTGTCAATCACGCGCTCTTTTTCAGTGACCTGGCACTTCGCCGCCAGGGTGTTAGTATCCTTCCGGATTATGACGCGGTGATCCTTGACGAGGCTCACACGATCGAGAACGTGGCTGCCGATCACCTGGGGCTGAATGTCACGGGGGGCCAGGTTCGCTATAACCTGAACCGGCTCTACAACGATCGAACCAACAAGGGATTACTTGTTCATCTTGGTTTCCGGGATGCACAGCAGGAAGCATTCATGTGTCAGATGGCGGCGGACGAGTTCTTTGGGGACCTGTTCGCCTGGCGCGAGGAGCATGCCAAGGAGAATGGCCGGATCGATGCTCCCCGCCAGTTCACCAACCGGCTCAGCCCGGCCCTTTCCAAGCTGGCCACCACGATCCGCCGCCATGGTGAACAGATCGAGGAACCGGCTGCCCGGCAGGACCTGGTTTCCATGCACCAGAGACTAAGCCTCATTGCAGATTCTATTGATCAATGGATTTCATTGAATGGAAAGCGTATCAGGAAA
>JAPYUD010000236.1:0-5909 GCA_029936215.1 Pirellulaceae bacterium
TGGTTGAGCTTCTCGTTATGTCCACCCGGGTCGAGATCCTGGTGGACATCTGCCAGGACCCTGCGAAGCTGGGCCGCGGTGATCCAGAATGGCTGGCCGGTCGGGTAGAGGTAAAACCAGAACTGGTAGCTTTCCCGGATGTCACGGAAGCTGCGCAGATCATTGAACATGTCCATCCAGGTAAGTGGACTGGAGAAGAGACCGTGAACCATGATCACCGGGATCTTTTCAGGGTCATAGGGTTCCAGCATGAAAAGGCCGGTCTCGGACTCTCCTGGGCGGACCAGGCCCATGGCGGCCTCGTTCTGCTCCCGGAAAGCAGGATTGTCCAGTTGGAAAGCAAGAGGGACGCTGATGTCACTTCCCAGTATGACAGGATTCCCCTGCACGTTGACGTGAGTTGCCCCGAGTGGATCATGCAGCTCCAGTTGGCAGCGAATGACCTGCTTGTTCGTGTCGGCCGTTACCGTCTTCTGGGCGGGGACCCGCAGGAAGGCGGTCACCGGAAAGGCCATCGTGGGGGGATAGTAGAAGGCAGGGTCTCCACGGTCTCGCAGGTTGGCATTGTCCTGTAAGCCCACCAGCGGGACTCCCAGACCCTCGGACTGGTGACGATGTGCCAGGCTCTGGATGTCAAAATCGGAGACGAATTCCAGTCGCTCCAGTCCACCTGGCCATTGTCCCTTGTTAACGATCTCGATGCTGAACTGCTGGGGCCCCACGGCAATCGAACGAACCGTGCCGGCGCGAAACTGGTCGTCCTGCTGAATAAGCCGGATCATCGCTTCGAGCGAATTGTTGTACAGTTCGCAGGCCTTGTGGAAACGAGAGTCGTAGGGGTTTCTCAAATGCTGAAACCGTGGGTCGAACAGGTACCAGGACACATGCACGACCGCCACGCCAAACCGGTCCAGCGCGAGGGACCGGTTCGCCAGTGCCTGCTTCCGCTGGCCATCGAGGTAGGCAATCTCTGCAATCCCGTAGAGCTTCTCGATGTCAGGATCGGACGCCTGGGAGAGCATCAATCGCTGCAGCGTCTCCTCGGTGCCGTACTTGTGCTGGATCGACTCGCCATCCGGGGTTGCCAGGTCAAATCGTTCCAGCGTCAGGTCGGTTCGTCTTGAGGGGGGAGGTGGAAAAGTGATCAAGCGAACGCGATCGGCCATCGCCCCGGCAGAGGACCAGCGAGGAACCAGGTAGTCGTCGCTCGCACAACCGCCAAGTGGTGGCAGAACAACAAGCACGATCAGCAAGCACCACTTGAACATGGCTTTCCTGGGAGAACAGGGAGTGCGGAGAGCGACCCAGGGGGGAAGATTACGGCGGCGGGAATTCCCGCGTCAAGGCCGTTTGCTGGGTGGGCAATCCCCGCCGACGTTGATCAACAGTAGAATGAAATGGAGCACCAGCCCCTGGCCCGCGTTCCCCCTCGAATCGATGATGAATTGATGAACCTGACGGCAATTGCAATTGATGGCGGACAGCCACTGCTCCCCGAGGGCCCCCCCGGTTGGCCTCCTCCGGACGCTGAGGTCCGTGCTGCACTGATAAAGCTGGCCGAGCAAGGGAGCTGGGGACAGTACAACGGCCCGCTGGTAGAACAACTCGCGGCAGAGCTGTCGGCAGCTCACGGCAACCTCCATGTCTATCCCTGCTGCAGTGGAACCATCGCCGTGGAGCTGGCGCTGCGGGGACTGCAGGTTGGGCCGGGCGATGAAGTTATCCTGGCAGGTTATGATTTCCCCGGCAATTTTCGCAGTATTGAAGCGGTCGGTGCCCTGCCCGTGTTAGTCGATATCGACCCGCGGAGCTGGACAATGGACCCGGCATTGATCGAGCAGGCCATCACGCCGGCGACCCGGGCACTGGTTGTTTCGCACCTGCACGGTGGCCTGGCACCGATGGCCGAACTGCTCTCGCTGCTCAAGCCGCATGGGATCGGTGTGGTGGAGGACGCCTGCCAGTGTCCCGGTGCCATGATTGATGGCACGCCGGCCGGCCAGCATGGAGATGTGGGGATCATGAGCTTTGGTGGCAGCAAGTTGCTCTCTGCAGGCCGCGGTGGGGCATTGTTGACACCTCACGAGGATGTTTACCAGCGGGTGAAAATCTTTGCTGAACGAGGCAACGATGCTTTTGCCCTGAGTGAACTGCAGGCTTGCGTGCTCTTGCCCCAGCTGGAAAAGCTCGAGCAACACAACCAGCGGCGGCAACAGTCTGTCGAACGCCTGCTGGCGGCTGTTGGGGAAACCGCTGGCCTGGTTCCCATCCAGATCCCCTGCCCCGGCGAATCGGCGGATGGAAATCGCGGCAGCTATTACAAGCTGGCATGGCTCTACCAGCAGCAGGAATGCGGGGGTCCTGAACGAGAGACGATCCTGGCAGCCTTGCAGGCGGAGGGAGTGGCCATCTATGCCGGGTTCCGTGGGTTTGCCCGCCGGCGAGGACGACGGTGCCGGCAGTCGGGGGACCTGCCGCATAGCCAGCGAGCTGGAGAACAGACCCTGATACTGCACCACCCGGTCCTGCTCGAGGAGGACCAGGTCGTGGATCTTGTCGCCCAGTCCATCCAGCGGGTGATGGACTATTACACCAGGCACGATGGTGGACCATGAAAATACTCCTGACCAATGACGATGGTATTGAAGCGCCAGGGCTTGCTGCGCTTCTCGAAGCGATCTCAGAACATGGCTCGGTAGTCGTGGTGGCCCCCAGCCAGCCGATGTCGGGAGCAAGTCACCAGGTGACAGTGGACGGGCCCCTGGTTGTCCACTCGCTCGGTGCTGACCGGTATGCCGTGGATGGCTCACCCGCCGACTGCACGCGCGCCGGGCTGCTGGAGATCTGCCCCGATGTCGACTGGGTGATGGCCGGAATCAACCTGGGTGCGAACCTGGGAGTCGATGTCTGGATGTCGGGCACCGTCGGGGCGGTCCGAGAGGCAGCCCTGCTGGGGCGCAGGGCCATCGCCTGGTCGCAGTACTTTGCCCCGCAGGATTCCGTTGACTGGCCACTGGCCAGCAGGGCTGCCAGTGCCCTGTTTCCCCAGTTGCAGCAGCAGGAGGTCCATCCTGGCGGCTACTGGAATGTCAACTTCCCGGATTCCGCTGACCTGCTTCAGGACCCGGCCCGCTGGCAACTGGCCCCGTTGGATCATCACCCCCTGCCAGTCAGTTATGAGAAACAGGCGGACGGATACCATTACCGCTGTGTATACCGGCAGCGACCGTGCGAACCGGGCTCGGATGTGGCAACCTGTTTTGGCGGTCTGACCAGCGTGACAGAATTGAAGATCGGCTCCTGACTCGCAACCTGCCGGTTGCTTGCAGCGAGGCGGCAAGCTCCCTATCCTGTGACCATGAAACAAGCACTC
The DNA here is from genome assembly GCA_029936215.1 of Pirellulaceae bacterium. Lineage (GTDB taxonomy): Bacteria > Planctomycetota > Planctomycetia > Pirellulales > Pirellulaceae > SAT2750. The sequence goes on from JAPYUD010000236.1 coordinate 3,374, forward strand.
CTGTTATCGATCATGCTGGCTAGCTCGCCGCTGCTGGCGGAGGACCCCGAGATGCTCCTTCAAGACGCTCGCAGGCAGATTGCCGCCCGTAAGTTTGACGAGGCAGAGCAGCTGTTGAGCCAGGTGATCAAGGCCGCACCGGAGATGGCGGTGCCGTATTACCTCCGCGGTCGAGTGAATTTCCAACGTGGCAAGATGGCAGAATCGGTGCAGGATTTTGATGCCTACGTGAAACGCCAGCCGGCGGCGGCGTCGAGGCAGTGGGAAAGGGGAATTGCCCTTTACTACGCCGGTAACTTCAAGGAGGGAGCAGCCCAGTTTGAGCTGTACCAGACATTTCACGATAACGACGTGGAGAACTCCGTCTGGCGATTCCTCTGCATGGTCCCGACCGTGGGGGTGGAGAAGTCACGTGCCGTGATGCTGCCAATCAAGGACGACCGGCGGATCCCGATGATGAAGGTGTTTGAAATGTTCCGTGGCAAAGCGACTCCCGAACAGGTGCTGGCCAATGTCACTGCCGATGATCCCCAGGGGGACGTGCTCAGTGGACGACTCTTCTATGCCCACCTCTACCTGGGGCTCTACCTGGAAGCGGTTGGAGAGAAACGCGAGGCTCGCAAGTACATCGCGCTGGCGGCGGACAAGAAACTGGCCAGTCATCCTCGTATCAATGGATACATGTGGGACGTGGCACGGATCCACCATGAGCTGAAGGGGAAGAAGTGAGCGGTGGATCTGCTCACGGCTCAAGCGGTACTTCAAAGTACTCCAGGGCCCATTCGCGCATGTACCGTACCCGTGATGGTTCGATCCGATAGACGACCAGGTCCGGGTTGTCGATCGAACCGAGGTACTGTCGAAGCAGCGGATTGTCCTGCCAGATGTCTTCCAGCAGTGGCCGGTCCGAAAGAACCTCGGCGACCCCCGTGATGCGGACCTGGTCATGTCCCTCGTTGATGTAACAGAGTTCCACCCGCGGATTGGCAGCGATCTCAACCGTCTTGTGGTACTGCCGCAGGTTGGCCACGTAGATGACGAAATCCTCGCTGCGAACCGGCGAGACAGGACGCAGGCGAGGCTGGTCCACGTCGATCTATGCCAGCGTGGGGAAGCGGTCCCCGGCGACAATCGCCAGTGCCAGCGTGCGAACCTCGGCTGGATCAATCGGCTCGGGAATCGGCTTGTTCATCGCCTCGGCCGCCTACTTGTTCTTCACGCAGTAGAGAATCCTGTCGGACCGGATCAGCAGGTGGCCGTCAAAGGGGGTCGGCGAGGCCCGGAAGATCTCCTCCGCCTCCTGTCCCACCGAGTTGGTGGCGAGCACCTCTGGCTTGGCACCCGGCTTGATGACATAGGTCGTGCCGGTTTCGCTGAGCATGTAGACCCGTCCGCCGGCGACGATGGGGGAGGAAGAAAATCCTCCCTCCATGCGCTGCGTCCAGACCTCGTTGCCGCTGGTCACGTCGTAGCACGTTACCAGTCCGGGTCGAAGCCGGGCGATGAGCAGGAAATTATCGGAAATGATCGGGGATGGCAGGTCCCGGCCACCTGTGCGGGGAGTTCGCCAGAGGACCCGCGAGTCGCTCACGTCACCGCTTCCCCCGGGACGGACAGCAAGCATGTCACCGGAAAGGCCACAAAGCGTGACCAGGAACTCGCCGGTCGGTGTGACCGTTGGAGTTCCACGCCCGTTGCTGGTCTTCAGGGTCCAGAGCGTCTCCCCGTTGGCCGGGTTGTAGGATGTTACCTGGCTGTGTCCGTTGAGCACCACTTCCTTTCTTTCTCCCACCTGGATCGCGATCGGGGAACTCCAGCCACGAATCGACTGCCGCTCGACCCTCCAGGCCTGCTTGCCGGTCTTCTTGTCCAGCGCGGTGATGAAGGCAGTCTCGTCGGCATCACAGTTCTGGATGACCAGGTCCCCGACGATGATCGGCGATGCGGCGGTACCCCAGGGGCCGGGGAAGGTGCTGAGTTTCTCGGACCAGAGAAGGGTGCCATCCATGTCGTAGCAATGCAGGCCACCCCGGCCAAAGAAAGCAATCACCCGCTCGCCGTCCGTGACACAGGTGGCCGAAGCACGATTGTTCATCGAGTGCGTCGGTTCGGCCTCTCCCTCCCAGGCCTTGTGTTGCCAGAGGATCTCACCGCTGGTGCGGTCAATGCAGAAGAGATGCCGCTGGTTCCCATCCTGGCTCGCCGAGGTCAGGTAAATGCGGTTCCCCCACATCACCGGCGTTGACTGGCCGACACCTGGAATGGTTGTTTTCCAGGCCACCGAGTCCGCGGTCCATTTCACCGGGACGTTGGTCGCGGTGCTGTGGCCATTACTCTCCGGCCCTCGCCATTGATGCCAGTTTTCAGCCGCCGTGGCAGGAATCGCCAGCAGCAGTGAGAGAGAAAGAGAGAGCAGGGAAACGTGCTTCTTCATCGGGAATTCCTTTCAACAGGGCTTAGCCAAGAGGACGGACCAGGATGTTCTTCCAGCGGCACTTGGCACCGTTGGGCCATCCCGTGCCCCCATGGACCTGGA
>JAPYUD010000237.1:0-5901 GCA_029936215.1 Pirellulaceae bacterium
GTGGTGTCCTGCCTCGCAGCAAGGGATATATCTATGAGTCCGGGTTGCACGTACCCCTGGTAGTCCACGTCCCGGAAAAGCACCGGCACCTGGTGGCCCAGCAGCCTGGAACGCGGCAGGACGGGTTTGTTCGATTTATTGACTTTGCCCCCACGGTGCTTCACCTGGCTGGCGTGGAGGTTCCAGAGGCGATGGATGGCAAACCTTTCCTGGGGCCGGGCGTCACGCTCGAGGAGGTAGAAAAGCGGGATGAGGCTTTTGGGCACGCCGACCGCTTTGACGAAAAATATGATTTTTGCCGTAGCCTGAGGAAGGGAAAATACAAGTACATCCGTAATTACCATTCCTACTATCCGGATGGCCTGCAGAATAATTATCGCTACCGGATGCTCGCCTATGCCGAGTGGCGGGAACTTTCCCGTGCCGGCATGCTCAACGCCGAGCAGGACCAGTTTTTCCAAGCTCGCCCCGCCGAGCAGCTTTTCGATGTGGAGGCGGATCCACACGAGGTGCATGACCTGAGCGGGGATCCCGCTCATGCCGGGATGCTCAAGCAGATGCGATCCCGACTTCAGGACCAGGTACTGGCGATCAATGACCTGAGCTTCTACCCGGAAAGCTACATGGCCCGGCATGCTCTTGCCGATGGAGCTGCCTACGGGGAGTCGCACAAGCGGGACATTCGGAAACTGGTGGAGACTGCCGACCTGGCGCTGCTTCCCTATGCCCGGGCGAGCAAGGAGCTTTCCCAGGCGCTCGTCTCGGACGATCCCCATGTCCGCTACTGGGGACTTGTTGCCTGTAGTTGCTTTGGTCAGCAGGCCGCCGCGCTGGTGCCGGCAGCCAGGCCGCTGCTGGATGACCCCGATCAACTTGTCCGCGTGCGGGCTGCAGAGTTCCTGGGAATCGTCCAGGCGGCAGATCCTGCTCCCACGCTGCTGGATGTACTTGCCACCAGCGAGGATGGAATCGAGGCGCTTTTGGCCATGAACACGCTGGTCTTTTTGCGTGACGGACCCTGGCAATACAAGTTTGACCTGGACCCCACAACGATCAAGGTGGTGATTCCGCTGGTGACCCGCCGGCTGGAATACCTGGGACTGGTTCCCCTGAAGAAAAAATAACCTCGCGCGCGAAAGATCCGGGTGCCATGAAAAGCCTTCTCCTGATCCTGCTGCTGGCGGTTCCGCTTGGTGCCCAGCAAGCCGGAACACCGGCAACCGATGCTGCAGAAATGACGATCCGGCAGCAGGTGAAACAACTGGGGGGTACCCGGCCGGGACTGTCACGGGAATATGTCTTTGCTGTGGCGACGATGAACCACGTACAGTCACAGCTCAGTTCATTGAATTACTCACGCCTGGCGATTGATAAAAAACCACTCCCAGGAACGGTGGAGGAGTGCTTCGAGCACAAGGCCGGTATCTGTGGTAACCAGATCGCTGCTTTCCTGGAGATTGCCAGGCGGCTTGAGGTCCGTGCACGACCGGTGGAGTTTTACGTGCACGGGGAAACCCCGGAAAAGAACCACGGGCATATCTGTGCGGAAGTCTTTTACCGCGAGAAGTGGAGGTTGATTGACGTCACCTGGGGGACCCTCTACCGCATCCCCGGTGGAGCCATTGATGAGCTGGCCTCGGTCTCGGACATCCGCGGTGACCGGCGGAGCCGGAGATGGGCGGTGACCAACGAGACGGATCTCTGGTACCAGCAGTGGAAAGCAAGCGGGCTCGATCCGCTGGAGTATATTGACCTGGACCAGGTCGATATCCTTCGTGGCCGGGCCGGGACCATTCGCCTGGCCCCGCAGCCACTGGATACGGGGCAGAAGTATCAGCCGATCCACCAGCCAGGGTACCTGGGGCGGAATGATGCGAGGGAAGATTTCGGATCGATCGCGTTGACCCTGCTCAGGGTGGATCCCGGCTCCAGGCAATTCAAGATCGATGTCACGGGAGTGGCTGGTAAGGGACAACTGGTGATTTCCAGCCAGGCAGGTCAAGAAGTTGCCGTTGCGATCGAGAAACTGCAGGCAGGCCAGACGACTACGCTGGACCTTTCCGATATCGAGATCGGCAGCACGCTGGATGTTCGTATCCAGCCCGGGCCGAATGGCGGGGTTGGCTACGTGGTCTACAAGAGAATCATGCTCGGTTCCCGCTAGTAGGAACACCTTTCTCCAGTTCCGGCCAGGAGTGAGAATCTGGCGTGAGCAAGCGAGAGGGGGCAAAGTATTCCGGTGGGTAATCGTCCGGCTCGTCGGCCTGCCCAAGAATGCGATTGACCAGGCAGCGGGCGGCGTTGAAAGAGACGCCGCTCCCGGAACCACACATGCCAGCGATGATCCAGCTGCCATGTCCGTCGATCGATCCGACGATCGGGTACTCGTCAGGAGTGTAACCGACCGTGCCACTCCACTCGTTTTCCAGTTCCAGCTGGTAGGGGCCAAAATTCTCTTTCATGGCTGCTGCTGCGTAACGAGTCAGGAAGCGGGAGGGCCGGTTGCGGCCTGCCTGGGCGTCTGGCAGACGAGATCCGCCGGAGCCGAACAGGACGCGGCGGCCATACCGTCCGGCAAAATACCACGATCCGCTAATACCAATGTGTGGTTTCATTTCAGGTGGTCCCCCCTCGCCCGAGGCTGCCTGTTCCTGCATCGGCAGGATCAGGTTATGAAAGCAGTTGGCCAGGGCAGGGGTATAGGATTCGGTGGCGTAGAAAACATGCCGAGCCAGAATGGTGCCACGGGAGGTGGTGACCCGGTACTGGTCCCCCTCGCGCTCGATCGATTCCACCCTCGTGCGGCTAAACAGGCTGACCTGGTCAGACTGGAGTGCCACGTCCAGCAGAGACCAGACCCACCTGGCTGGATGCCAGGAGGCGGACTGGCGAGAGAAGCCGGCAGGCTGGTCAACGACCATTCCGCTCCGCTGCTCTGCCTCCTGCGGGTCAATCATTGTCCAGTCCCGGCAGCCGGACTCCCCGGCCACCTGCACCGATTCGAGCAGGGATTCCTGCTCGGAGGCAGTGCGGGCCTGGACCCAGCCGGCCCGTTTGTAGTCACAGTCGAATTGATGTTTCTCGATGGTCTCGGCGATCAGCTCCGCGTTGTGATAAGCAGCCTGGCAATACTGCCGGGCGAACTGCCAGGCAAGTTGCCGGTGCTCCTGTGGATCAAGGTCCGCGCGGCTGCGGGGTAACTGGCGAAGGACCGTGTCACGGACCATGGTGAAGTAACGACCCATCACCACCAGGCCCTCGTTGCGCCCCGAGGCACCGCTGGCCGGGTCCTCCATCTCGATCACGGCCAGGGACCGATTGCCCGGAGCATTGAGAGCCCAGTGATAAGCGCAGGCGGCACCGCTGAATCCGGCGCCGACGACCACCATCTCCACTTCAGCCGGTAACTTTGTCCCTGGAGCATCCTGCCAGGGGTGGTTGGCCCAGCGGTTCTCGTCCAGCAGCCACATCGGAGTCCGCGAGACATGCCGGGGGACCTGGAGGTCGCCAGCGGCACGGGGAATCTCGACCAGCAGCTGTTTCAGGGCCCAGTGAAAGAAGCTGGCCCAGCGAACAGGCACCGAGCAGTGACCCCACTTGAGCTTCATGAAATGACCGGCAGCCTGGAAATCAGGGCGACGAAGATCGAGGAGGACCCTCGCAATCGTTTTCAGGCGGAGCCAGAAAGTTACACGCCGCACGATTTGTCTCCCAGGAAATGGCGATTGGATGCTCGCTGTTTATACGACGCACTTTTCGTTCAATCAACGGAATCGGGGCCTGTTCTTTCAGGGGGCGACCGGGGCCTTCCCCACTTGGGGGGGCACGGCCTGGATGGGAAAGGAAGAACTATTGAGTTGTGCTGATGCAATAGAGTAAAAAAGACCATTGAACTGAACACGTGCCGGAGAAAACAGATGTTTTCGATCTCCTCGAATCAACGTTCGACGCGGTACTGCGACGGTGTTTCCCGACGGAATTTTCTCACCGTGGGTGGTCTTGGTGTTGCCGGCATGAGCCTGGCGGACCTCTACCGGGCGGAGGCGGCAGCCGGGACCGGTTCCTCGCATAAGGCGGTCATCAATATTCACCTGGGAGGGGGTCCCTCGCACCAGGATACTTTCGACCTGAAACCCGATGCTCCGAGCGAGTTTCGGGGAGAGTTCAACCCGATTTCCACCAACGTGCCGGGAATCGATATCTGCCAGCACCTTCCGCTGCTGGCCCAGCAGGCTGACAAGTTTGCCATTGTCCGTTCACTGACCGGCTCGGTTTCCGATCACAGCGATTACCCCACGCAAACCGGCTTCAACCGGGAGAGCCTGCGGAACCAGGGTGGTCGCCCATCGATCGGCAGCGTGGCCTCCAAGCTGTTTGGCAGTGAGGCCGGTGCGCCGCCGTTTGTGAGCTACAACGGGGTTTACCCGGGTTACCTGGGCGCCATCTATAAACCGTACCAGCCCAAGGGTGGGGATCTGCGGTTGCAGGGAGCGATGACTGCCGATCGGCTGCAGTCACGGACTGACCTGCTTGCCTCGCTCGATGGCCTGCGGCGGGATACAGATAACCGGGGCCAGATGGATGCGCTGGATGCCTTTACCCAGCAGGCGGTGGAGGTGGTCACGTCCGGGCGCGTTGCCGATGCCCTGGACCTGGAGAAGGAAAATACGGACATCCGCGAGCGGTATGGCAAGGATGGCACCATGTTCCTTACCGCCCGGCGACTGGTGGAGGCCGGGGTGCGAGTGGTTACTTTTAACTGGGGTGGCTGGGATACGCACAGCAATAACTTCGACACGCTGCGAGGGCAGTTGCCGAAATTGGACCGCGCCCTCAGCGCTCTGTTCCAGGACCTGAGTGAACGCGGTCTGGACCAGGATGTGAGCGTGGTGGTATGGGGTGAGTTCGGCCGCACGCCGCGGGTCAATAATAATAACGGTGGTCGGGACCACTGGCTCGAGGTCGCGATGTGCGTCCTGGCTGGCGGGGGAATGAAAACCGGACAGGTGATTGGGCGGTCAAACAAGAATGCCGAGCGGGCAGTGGATCGTCCCGTACACCTGCAGGAGGTCTTTGCCACGCTTTACCATAACCTTGGTATCGACGTGACGAAGACGACGATCACCGACGGGGCAGGTCGTCCCCAGTACCTTGTGGAAGGCCGACAGCCGATCCACGAGTTGATCTAGGCAGCGGACGCCCTCGTTGTGATTTCAACACGAGGCCAGTACGATCAGGCCATGAAAACAACCACCCGTCTTGCTGTTTGTCTCTTCCTGTTGCTTTGTCCGAGTTTGCAGGCCAGGGCTGAGAAAACGACCAACTTCGTCTTCTTCCTGGTCGATGACCTGGGCTGGGCGGACCTGGGGTGCTATGGCAGTACGTTTCACGAGACCCCCCATATCGACAGGCTGGCGGCCAGCGGGATGAAGTTCACCCAGGGTTATGCTGCCTGCCCGGTCTGCTCTCCCACGCGGGCCAGTATCATGACCGGCCGGCACCCGGTGCGAGTCGATATTACCGACTGGATTCCTGGCCAGGGGAACAACAAGCGTAACAAGATGCTGCACCCGGAGGACCGGAATAACCTGGCGCTGAAGGAAGTGACCATTGCCGAGGTTCTCAGGCAGGAGGGTTACCAGACCTTCTTTGCCGGCAAGTGGCACCTTGGCGATAAAGGGCACTGGCCCACGGACCAGGGTTTCGACATCAATATCGGTGGCAACAGCAAGGGTTCTCCACCTGGAGGGTACTATGCACCCTGGACCAATCCCACGCTCACGGCGCGGGCGGAGGGAGAGTACCTGACCGAGAGGCTGACCGCCGAGTCGATCACTTTCCTTGAGAAGCGAGACGTGGCTCGTCCCTTCCTGCTTTACCTTTCGTACTATAACGTCCACA
>JAPYUD010000238.1:0-5898 GCA_029936215.1 Pirellulaceae bacterium
GTGGAGGACGGACAGTTCTACCAGGGGGCGGTCACGATCGTGATTTCCGGGGACCGTCCCAGGGAACAGATTGCCAGGAGCACGACTCGTTACGTTGGTATCGACGGCCGACTGGGAGACCTCGGCTCCACCGAGCCGGCCCACCTGCTGCCGCTGATCAGTGACCGCTGGACAACTCATTTCCGCTGGCGGGGAAACGGGCCGATGCCGACGGAGGAAAAGCTCAAGCTGAAGAAAATAGTCGACCAGGCCCATGCCAGCGGCCGGCGAGTGCGTTTCTGGGCCACCCCGGAAAACCCGGCGCTCTGGAAGGAGCTTTACGATGCGGGCGTGGACCTGATTAACACGGACAAGCTGGCAGAGCTGGAAAAGTTCCTCTCTGGCCAGAAGCCCGCCCCTAAAAAACCCTGAGCGATTTACCTCCGGGCTGAAAGGGCCACCATGCAACGAATGACCTGTCGAATGTCCCTTGTTGTCCCACTGTTCTGCCTTGTCTGCAGCCTGCCCGTCACGGCCGCCGAACCGGCAAAGCCAAACATCCTGCTGATCCTGGCCGATGACATGGGTTTCTCGGATGTCGGCTGTTTTGGCGGTGAAATCCCCACTCCCCACCTGGACCAGCTGGCCGCACGGGGCTTGCGGTTCACGCAGATGTACAACACCTCCAAGTGTTTTCCCTCGCGGGCCTGCCTGCTTACCGGCGCCTACGCCCAGCAGGTGAACATGGCTCGTGGCCCCGGAGCGATCCAGAATGCGGTCACGCTGGGAGAAGTGCTGCGCGGGGCCGGCTATCGAACGCTGATGACCGGCAAGCATCACGGGACCCAGAATCCATTCGATCGGGGCTTTGACCGTTACTTCGGCCTTCGAGACGGTGCCTGTAATTACTTTAACCCGGGGATGCAGCTGCCGGGCGAACCGAAGCCCGCTCAGAAACGCCCGAATCGCGCCTGGTGTATCGACGGCGACCTGTTCCGCCCCTACACGCCTCCCTCCAGCGACTTTTATACGACCGATGCTTTCACGCAGTACGCACTCCAGTACCTGGAGGAGTACAAGGAGGAGGAAAAGCCGTTCTTCCTCTATGTCGCTTATAACGCACCACACGATCCACTCATGGCCTGGCCGGAAGACATCGCCCGGCACCGGGGCAAGTACATCGAGGGCTGGCAGGCTGCCCGGCAGGCGCGGTTCAACCGCCAGGTCGAGATGGGACTGTTCCCGGCTGACCTGCAGCTTTCGGACCCGGAATTCGGTGACTGGGACTCACTCAGCAAGACACAAAAGCAGCAGGAAGACTTGCGGATGGCCGTCTACGCGGCGATGGTTGACCGCCTGGATCAGAATATCGGCAAGCTGGTGGCCAAGCTCAAGGAATTGGGAAAGCTGGAAAATACGCTGATTCTGTTTGCCTCCGACAACGGTGGATCAGCCGAGGTCGTTCGTATTGGCGAGGGAGAGATCGGCTCGATCACCCGCTGGTCCTCGGTAAAAAAAGACTGGGCCAATGTCAGTAACACGCCCTTCCGCAAGTACAAGAACTTCAGTCACGAGGGAGGCATCTGTACCCCCTTCATCGCCTGCTGGCCAGGGATGATCGAGAAACAGGGCAGCATCGTCCGCCAGCCCCTGCATTTCGTTGATCTAATGGCCACCTTCGTAGATATCGCTGATGCACCCTACCCTCGTGAATGGAAAGGGGAAAAGGTTATTCCCCTCCAGGGAGTCAGCTTCCTGCCGCTGGTTTCCGGTGCCGAGAAAATCGATCGTCCAGAACCAATCTTCTGGCAATGGTCCGGGGGTCGGGCCATCCGTGACGGGCAGTGGAAAGCGGTCCGTCACGGCGACACGTGGGAACTTTATGACATCAACGATGACCGGACAGAACTCAACAATCTGGCCGAAACCTATCCAGAACGGACTGCCCAGATGGCCACCCGCTGGCAAGCCTGGCTGGACGGAACAAAGTAAAACCAACCCAGGGGTAATGAATTTCCCATGAAACAGAAAAAGAAACCTTCGGCCAGTCGTACGATCACTTCGCAGGATCTCCGCAACTTCAAACTCGTCGGGGACCCCCAGCTTTCGGCCGATGGTGCACGGGTCTGCTTCGTCGTCAAGAAAGTCGGCAAGAAGAACGATTACCAGACCAGCCTCTGGATGGTGGATACAGAAAAGGGGCGGCCTCGCCAGTTCACCCGAGGGACAAAAGACAGCCAGCCCCGCTGGTCCCCGGACGGGAGCGAACTGGCGTTTATCAGCAGCCGTGATGACGGCCCACCCCAGGTCTTCCTGATTTCCTGTGAGGGAGGGGAAGCACGCCCACTGACCGATTTTCCCGAGGGCACGATCGCCCAACTGCGATGGTCCCCCACCGGAAGGCAGATCGGAGTTCTCTTTCGGGAAACCGATTCACAGTTCACCAAGCAGGCCGAAAAGGACCGCGGCACGTCCGGGGAGAGCACGCCACCCCGGGCAACCAATGATCTCTGGTACCGGCTGGATGGCGATGGTTACTTCCTCGACGCCCGTTTCAAGCTCTACCTGGTCGACGTGGCAAGCGGGGAACATGAGCTGCTCTACGATCGTGACACGCTGGGCGGAATCTCGTTTGATTTTTCGCCAGACGGGCGGCGCGTGGTGGTCTCCACCAACCGGGATAAGCAGGCACTGGTAAAACCCTGGAAGGACGAGCTGAGGATTATTGATCTGAAGAGTCGCCGCAGCAGGGCGATTGCCGACATACCTGCCGGACCCAAGTCCAATGTGACCTGGTCTCCGGATGGCCGCTGGATTGCCTATGCTGGCCGGGAGGGGACCGACGGTTCCTACAGCGTGGAGAACCTGGAGCTGTTTATCTGTAATGCAAGCCGGGGAGGAGCTCGCAGCCTCACCGGACGCGAAGACCATTGCCTGCTGGCAGTGACCATTGCCGATGTCGGGGAAGCAGACTTCGCCCCCTGGTTTACTTTCACACCAGACAGTTCTCGGCTGATGATGCGCATCGGGCACCAGGGATCGATGCAACTTGCCTCCGTCCCTATCGAGGGGGGCGACTGGACATTTCATACCAGCGGTGAATACGACCAGGCCTTCGGGAACATCTCGGATAATGGCAGGATTTCGATGACTCGCAGCACGACCACCTCGCTGGCAGAAGTGCTGGTGGGGCAACTTGAAGATGACCGGCTCAAGTTCCGCCAGCTGACAAGGCTCAACCAGCGCCGGTTTTCCCAGCTCCAGCTTGCCAAACCCAGCTCACACTGGATCACCTCCGAGGACGGGCATCGATTCCAGGCCTGGGTGATGATGCCCCCGCGTGCACGCCCGGGCCGAAAGTACCCGGCGGTGATCCAGGTACATGGAGGCCCCCATGCACAGTATGGCTGCGGGTTCTTTCATGAATTCCAGGTACTGGCGGCTGCCGGCTACGTCGTCGTCTACTCCAATCCACGCGGGAGCAAGGGGTATGGGAGGGATCACTGCGCGGCAATTCACGGCTGCTGGGGAACGAGTGACTGGGTGGACATCCAGGCATTAACCGCTTTTACCAGGGAGCAGTCATTCGTGGACACCAAGCGGATAGGAATCATGGGTGGCAGTTACGGGGGCTACATGACCAACTGGGCAATCGGCCACTCGGACGAGTACGCGGGAGCGATCAGCGATCGTTGCGTGAGCAACCTGGTGAGCATGTCCGGCAACAGCGATTTTCCACTGGAACCCGATGTCTACTTTCCCGGCAACGGCTGGGATCGACCGGAAAAACGCTGGGAACAAAGCCCGATCGCCTATTTTGGAGAGGCGAGCACGCCAACGCTCGTGATTCACTCCGAGGGGGACCTGCGATGTAATGTCGAGCAGTCGGAGCAGGTCTTTACCGCCCTGCAGCTGCAAGGAGTCCCCTCGCGACTGGTTCGCTATCCCTCCAGCACCAGCCACGGGATGAGTCGCAAGGGACCACCCGATCTGCGCATTCACCGGCTGGGCGAGATCCTCAGCTGGTGGACGAAGTGGCTGGGGTAAGCACTCCAGGACAGCACAATCTCATTCCGACACGCAAATTAACTTGCTGCGAGTCCGGATAAAAATCCTTCCGTCACTGATTGCCGGTGTCGCCAGGATCGCATCTCCCATGTCGTTCCTGGCAAGGATGTCCACCTTGCGGCTATTCGCCAGCACAACCACTGTCCCATTCTCCCCGCCAATATAGATTTTCCCGTCACCCATGATCGGGGAAGCGAAGTACTCGCAGGTATTCTGGATCCGCTGGGGACGGCCCAATGAACGGCCCTTCTCGAGATCAAACGTGGTGGAAATCCCGCCTCCCTTGACCAACAGCATGCGGTCCGCTGTCACCAGCGGCGAGACAATATGGTCGGTGTACTTGGTGGGATGCTTCCAGAGCACGTGGGAGTCGGTCACATCACCTCGCCCACCACCTCGCACCGCCATCACGTATTCATCACCGGGAGTCTCATCATCAAAACGGGCGCCGGCAAAATTTTCCGGCGAGAGGAAAGCAATGTCCAGTTCCTCCCCTTCCAGCGAACCACTCTTGTCCAGGTCACCACGGTCAAAAGTCTTCTCGAAAAACGAGTCCGGAATTTTTACGTCGCCAACAAAAGCCTGCATCTCCGCCTTCGTCAACTTGCCATCACTGTTCCCGGTCTCGGAGCGATCTGCCGTTGCCAGCCACTGGTTAGCAATCCCACTGCTCTGCAGGGAAATATAGATAACTCCATCACGAACCACGGGAGTTGTCTTGATGTTCCGCAAAAGAACCGCGGCCTTCCAGAGTCGCTTGCCGGTCGCCGGATCGTAACCCACCAGCGAACCGGTACCCGCCACCACGATTTCATCGCCGCTTCCGGTTGAGCAGATCACCGGGTGAGAATAGTTGACCGCCATGTCATTGCGATCATCTTTCCAGGCGACCTTGCCCGTCACCTTGTCGATGGCATAGATGGCCGGAAAGAGATCGTCGTCCTGGCAGAAAATCACCTTGTCCTTGTAGAGGACAGGAGACATGGCAGGACCCCACTTGAAAACAAAGTAAGGGGTCGGCAACTCAAGGTGCCATGCGTCTGCTCCTGTTTTTGCATCGACGGCAACCAGGCCGAGTGTGCTGAAGTAAAAGTACACTCGCTCCGCGTCGGCCGCGGGTGTCGTTGCCGCGTGGCTGTTTGTCTTGTGGACATCGAGCAGTTGGCCTGTCGGCCAGGACCGCTGCCAGAGCTGCTCGCCCGTGCTGGCATCAAAACCCCGGAGCATGACCGATTGCTGGTCTGCAGACATCTCGCTCGTGAAGACCCGGCCGGCAGCAACCACCGGGCTACCAATCCCATCACCAAGCGAGGCTGCCCAGCGAACGTTCTCGGTCGCTGAGAAATTGACTGGCAGGGTAGCATTCGATGTGGAGATGCCGCTGCAGTTCGGACCACGAAACTGTGCCCAGTCCTCCGCTTCCACAGAAGCAGTAAAGAGCAAGCCGGTAGCCAGGACAACCAAAAGACGCGGGCGATGCAAAGAGATCATGTCAAATTGAACCTTATCGAAGGAACCAGAAACCGTAAATATCCGGAACCTTTTATAGGAAAGTAATCTCGCGATTGCGAGTTCCCAGTTGCCGGAAGGTGGAAAGAGATTTCCACACCTACAGATTCACCCGGTTTGACCAGATCTCTACGGCCGTGCCCCGGGCGACGGCGGTGAAGGGCGGGATTGAATCGAGCTGCTCGACGGTCGTGCTCCAGGAGACGTCGACGGGCTGCTCGGACGAATCGAGCTGCTCGACGGACGGGCTCCAGGTGATGGCGCCGACGGGCGGGTGCGTATCGAGCTGCTCGACGGCCGGGCTCCAGGAGATGGCGCCGACGGGCGGGTGCGAAGCGAGCA
>JAPYUD010000239.1:0-5895 GCA_029936215.1 Pirellulaceae bacterium
AAACCGCCGAGAAGCGAATCGAAAGTGTCAGCAGGCTGCAACAGACCACTGCGGCACCCAGCAGCAGGAAAGCGGTGGACCATTCCATCAAACCACCGAAAAGGAAACCCGCCAGGACTGCTCCCACGTTACCCCCCGCTCCGACAATACCGGCGGTGGCTCCCAGGGAATCACGGTTCAGGAAAGGGACTACCGAATACGTTGCACCGGAAGCCATCTCGACAAACAGGGCAAAGATCACCAGCGTCCCGATGGCAAACGGCAGGGTCCGCATCTGTGAGAACAACATCAGTGCAATCCCCTCGCACAACAGGACCACGAACAGCCAGGTCACCCGGCCGCGCAGGCCCCAGGCACTCCCGAGCCAGTCACCAGCAAGTCCGCCCAGCGTGCGGCCAAAGAGATTCATCAATCCAAAAAGGGATGCTGCCAGGCCAGCCGCCACCAGGCCAAGCCCGAAGGAATCACTAAAGTAAATCGCTGCCACGTTGTGAAAAGTGAGCTCCACGCCAAAGCATGCGCCGTAGACCATTGCCAGTGTCCAGACACGTGGGTCGCGACAGGTTCGCCAGAACGCAGCATTTGCATCCTCCGTCCGGGCGATTTTTCCCTTCAATCGCAAATCCCGGAAATTCCCCTCCGCTGTGTCCTGGGTAAAGAAGAAGTACCCCACCGCAACCAGCATACAGAGCAACCCAGCGACCATCATCGAGGCTCGCCAGCCGACAGCAGCACTGAAACCGAAAACGCCGATAAACATCGAGAACATGAGCGGCATGGCAAACTGGCTCACTCCGCCACCCAGGTTGCCCCAGCCAGCGCTGGTCGCATTGGCCGTCCCGACCACGTTCGGAGCGAACATCATCGAGGTGTGGTATTGCGTGACCACAAAGGAAGCACCAATGCCTCCCAGCAGCAATCGGAAGATAAGGAAACTCTTGAAGTCATAGGAAAAGGCAATTGCCATGGCCAGCACGCCACCCACAAGTAGTAGCCAGCTGTAGGCCAGGCGTGGCCCGATCCGGTCACATAACCAGCCGATCAGGACGCGAGCGATCGCTGTCATCGAGACCGACGCGATGATGCACCAGCCAACCTGTGAATCGGTAAGATGCAGTTCCTCGCGGATCACCGTCATCAAGGGAGCGATGCCAAACCAGGCAAAAAAACAGCAGAAAAACGCCAGCCACGACATGTGGAAGGCTCGGATCTGAGGTTTGCCAAGCCGTAACAAATCACCCCATAAACAAGTTGCCTTAGAATCCTGCCGCAACAGACTTCTCCCACACAAAGAAACTCAAGCTACACCGGTACCGACATCCATCCGTGCCGCCTGCACTGGGAATCTGGTTCGGGAGAGGAGAACCAGTTGAGCGTGAAAACGGCCCTGCCAGCCAAGACTGCGGACTCCGCGCCCGTGAGGGATCGTCCACGCGTATCTCTCGTACGTGAAATATCCAGTTGC
This sequence comes from Pirellulaceae bacterium, assembly GCA_029936215.1. Taxonomy (GTDB): domain Bacteria; phylum Planctomycetota; class Planctomycetia; order Pirellulales; family Pirellulaceae; genus SAT2750. Next base: position 1,466 of record JAPYUD010000239.1, read on the forward strand.
AAATGGCGTACCAATCGCTTCTGCCGGCTTAACGAGACGAGCATTCGAGATCGAGACTGGAAAGGGAAATACCTGCACCGGCTGGTTGAAACATCTGATTCAGAATCGTCAATTTATTACTTCACGATGATTTCAACTTTCATGCTCTGTTCGCTCCACTGCCCATTTGCTAGGCACCAGATGCCCATCCGCTGCGCAACCGAAAGGGTTTGGCACCCATCGATCCAGCAAGAATCGCTTAGCGGTGAGTTGTTTCCTGGCTGCCAGTTATCCGGCACATGATTTGCATATTAGCTGGGATGTTGGCTTTGTGCCTTCCCCTCCTCTCCCAGCACAACAAACACTCTCGCATCATGCTGGGGCGGATTGCCTCGTGCGCATCCGCAGGGATCGATGTCTACAACCTGTCACAGCGACCTGGTACAGGGTCCATCGGAAGGAAGCCTCCTGCCGCTGTTGCTCGCCGAGCAGCAGCAACTGACGGCGGTCTCCCGCTTCGCCGCAATGCACGAGCGTGACGAGTTACCACTTCATGGCCGTCATTATCGTGACTTGATTCCGCTGGAGATGCCTGGCGACGGCCAGCAGTTTGCATTTGAAGTGGACCTGGACTGCTGCTCGGGCTGCAAAGCCTGTGTCACGGCCTGCCACAACCTCAATGGCCTGGAGGAGGAGGAAAACTGGCGGCGAGTCGGCCTGCTGGTGGGTGGAGACGACCAGCTGCCGGTCATCCAGCATGTGACCAGCAGCTGTCATCACTGCCTGGAGCCATCCTGCCTGTCTGGCTGCCCGGTAGCGGCATACGAAAAGGATGACCTGACTGGTATTGTTCGACACCTGGACGACCAGTGTATCGGCTGCCAGTACTGCATCTTCCTGTGCCCTTACGATGTACCCCAATTCAGTCCCGAGAAGGGGATCGTTCGCAAGTGTGATCTCTGCCACGATCGGCTGGTAGAAGGAGAAGCTCCGGCCTGCGTGCAGGCCTGCCCGAATCAGGCAATCCGGATCACGCTGGTGGACAAGCACCAGGTCATCCAGGATAGCGAGCTGGACCAGTTTCTTCCCGCCGCCCCGGACCCCTGCCAGACCTTACCAACGACGGTCTATCACAGCACTCGCCCACTTCCTCGCAACATGTTGCCGGCTGACTATTACTCCAGTTCTCCCCAGCCGGCGCATTGGCCACTGGTGGTGATGCTGGTATTGACCCAGGTTTCGGTCGGGGCATTCTTGGTCTTACAGTTTTTCCAACCGGCCCTCTCACTACTCGGCGCCTCACACCAGGTCATAGAGGACTACAACCACGTGCTGGTCCAGCTGCGGCCCTGGCCCCAGGTGGCGGCTCTGCTGCTGGGGCTGGTCGGCATGGCCGCATCGATCCTGCACCTGGGCCGGCCACTCTATGCTTTCCGGGCAGTTATCGGGCTGCGGACCAGCTGGCTAAGCCGTGAGATCGTGGGGTTTTCCGGCTTCGGGTTTTTTGCCGGCATCTTTACGGCCGGCAGCCTGCTACTGGATCCGGCGGAAAGTGGAATACCAGCCACCCTGGGAGTTCTGGCTGCAGCCGCCGGCGTGATGGCAATTGGCTGCTCGGTGATGGTCTACGCTGTTACCTCCGTACCCCTCTGGCGAAGATCCTCCACAGCCGGACGGTTCCTGGCAACCATGCTGCTGATGGGGCTTCCCACCACGCTGTTGATCCTGTGTACCAGCGCTGCCTGGTCCAGCCAGCTCACCCTCAACGATGTCCTGAGCGATTACCGGATCCCGGTCTGCCGTGGCATCATCCTGTTGGCAATCTGCAAGCTTGCCCTTGAATCGTCCATTTTCCTCCAGCTGGCAAGTCGCCGGCAGACACCGCTGAAGCAGTCGGCCATGTTGATGGTTAAACAGTTGAACATGGTGACAACCCTGAGGATGGTGCTTGGCATCGTGGGAGGTATCGTGCTGCCGCTGGTCATGCTCCAGGAAACCGTGCTGACCGCCGAGGCAGGATTTCAGCCCCTGTTTATGGTGGCCTGGTTCATTATTATCTGGTCCGCCCTGCTGGCAGGAGAATTACTGGAACGATCCCTGTACTTCCGTTGCGCCGTTTGCTCGCGTATGCCCGGCGGCGGATGCCCCCCCTGAATCGGACAAATTTCTCAATGACCAAGAATCTCTGGAAAGCGATCGACGGCCCCCTGACCAGTGACCTGGTGCGAACACCCGGCCAGTTTGGGCTGGGACAGGTTCCACTGGACTGCAAGCCAGATGCCGTCACATCGATGGTCTGTGGTTACTGCTCCACCGGCTGCCACCTCGATATGCACCTGGTGCAGGGGCAGGCTGTCAACCTCACTCCGACGGTCCAGCACCCGGTTAACGCCGGCATGGCCTGCCCGAAGGGCTGGGAAGCACTTAACGTTCTGAAAAGCCCCGACCGGGCGACGACGCCATTGATCCGAAAGGGAAAAAAGAAATCTCCCCATCCGGTCGATTGGCCCGAGGCGATGGATCTCTTTTGTGAAAGGTTCAAGCAGATCCAAAAGGACCATGGCCCCGAGTCGGTCGCCTTTCTCAGTACCGGCCAGATCACCACCGAGGAAATGGCGCTGCTCGGTGTGCTTGCCAAGTTCGGCATGGGAATCCTGGATGGCGACGGAAACACACGTCAATGCATGGCCAGCGCGGTGGTCGCTTACAAGCAGTCCTTCGGCTTTGATGCCCCTCCCTACACGTACCAGGACTTTGAAGAGTCCGACGTGATCGTGCTGGTTGGCTCCAATCTCTGCGTGGCCCACCCCATCATGTGGCAGAGGATCCTCAACAACCCCCACCAGCCGAGGATCGTCGTGGTTGACCCACGCGTGACCGAAACGGCGATGTGCGCCCACGAGCACCTGGCGCTGTATCCCAAGAGCGACCTGGCCCTTTTTTACGGACTGGCCCACATCCTGATCCGTCGAGGCTGGATTGACCGACGGTTCATTCGAGAAAAGACGTTGGACTTTGACCAATGTGCTCTGCTGGTAGAACCCTATGTGCCCGAGCACGTCGCCCGACTGACCGGCATCCCGGTCGAGCAACTGGAACGCCTGGCAGCGATGATACACGAGGGCGAGCGGGTTTCCTTCTGGTGGACGATGGGAGTCAACCAGAGTTACCAGGGAGTGCGGACTGCCCAGTCGCTGATCAACCTGGCCCTCATGACCGGCAACATCGGGCGTCCCGGGACCGGGGCCAACTCGATAACCGGACAATGTAACGCGATGGGTTCGCGGCTGTTTAGCAACACCACCAACCTGCTCGGTGGCCACGAATTCACCAATCCCGATCACCGGGAGAAGATTGCCGAGATCTTGGAGATCGATCCAGAGTGCATCCCCACGCGGAACAGCTATTCCTACCACGAGATTCTCGAGCGGATCCTGTCCGGCACAATCCGTGGGCTCTGGGTGATTGCCACCAACCCTGCCCATTCGTGGATTAACCAACACATGTGCCATGACATCCTTGATCGACTTGATTTCCTCGTCGTTCAGGACATGTATCACAATACCGAGACGGCCAAGCGAGCAGATCTACTGCTGCCAGCTGCCGGCTGGGGGGAGAAGGAAGGGAGCATGATCAACTCGGAACGGCGGATCGGACTTCTCAAGAAAGTGTCGCGTGCACCCGGCCAGGCGCTGGCGGATTTCCATATCTTTCGACTGATCGCCGAACACTGGGGATGTGACCAGATGCTGACCGACTGGAAAACACCGGAGCATGTGTTCCAACTGCTCAAAAAGATTTCACGTGGCCAGCCGTGTGATATTAGCGGAATTCGTGATTACCAGATGATTGACCGGGCAGGTGGGATCCAATGGCCGTTCCCCGAAGGGACAACCCGGAAACATGAATTTCATCGCCGCCTGTTCACCGATCATGTTTTCTACCATGAGGACGGCAAGGCTCGATTTATCTGCGAAGCCCCCAGGAAAATGCCTGAGCCTCCGGGCGAACGCTTTCCCGAACTCTTGCTGACCGGGCGTGGCAGCGCGGCGCAATGGCACACGCAGACGCGTACCGCCAAGTCCGCCACGCTGCGGTCTCTTTCACCGGCTGATCCGCAGGTCCAGATCAACCCGGCTGATGCCCAGGAGAAAAAAATTCTTCCCAACCAGTGGGTCGTTGTTGAGTCACAGCGTGGAAAGGTCAAGCTGCGGGCAATGATCACATCGGCTGTTAAACCTGGCCAGGTTTTCGTGGCCATGCACAACAAATCGATAAACCAGCTGACCCATGCCCACTTCGACCCGGAATCCAAGCAACCCTCTTACAAGGACTGCGCAGTACGTGTTCGGCAGCTAGAACCCTGGGATGACCTCTAAATAACCAGCCCCCTCGACAGATCCGGCCTGGAAGAAGGAGGGCGAATCCAGGGGTGGCTATAGGGGAGGCAC
>JAPYUD010000240.1:0-5894 GCA_029936215.1 Pirellulaceae bacterium
GGAGGATGCAGTTCTGTATCAACTGCCATGCTCCGATGAACCCGGGCCACGATCTCTTTCCAACCACGGAACCGCCAGGACTCGATGCGTCGTTCCAGCAGCAGCCAGCCTGGCTGACAGAGGGGGTCGACTGTATTACCTGCCATGTGCGAGATGGTACCGTGCTGGCAACCACGATCAGTGACAAGGGTCGCGAGGCACATCCCATGCGGCTGGCACCGGAACTGGCGAGTGCCGAATTTTGTGGCAGCTGCCACCAGTTTGCTTTCAAATCATTTCAGCTCCCCGATAGCTTCTTTGGGAACCTGCAGCAGGCCAGCATGGAGGAATTCCTGGAGTTTCGCCAGCACACGGGTCTCGACCTGAAGTGCCAGAACTGCCATATGCCGGACGGCGATCACCTGATGCCGGGTGGCTACCACCTGGCCATGCTCCAGCAGGCAGTGGACCTGGATCTTGCCGCCAGCTGGGGTGAAAAGCCAGGCCTGCTCCAGGTCACCGTGGACCTCACCGCCAGCGAGGTAGGTCACCGCGTGCCCGGCGGTGAACATTTCCGTTTCCTGGAACTGGAGACAACGGTCACCGATGCAGAAGGGAACACGGTGGTCGTCGAGCCACCGGAAGGAAGTGACAGGGAGGGTCCCAGGCAACTTGGGCACCTGCCGCATGTCGAGCGCCTGCAGCGCCACTTGCACGACAAGGGACGGGGGCATGGAGTGCTCCCCGATGACCGCCTGCGACCGGAACAGACAACGACCTACAAGTACTTCGTTCAGATCCCGCAAGGGAACGACGCGGAAGCCCTGACCGTGCATGCAGAGGTTCGTTACCACCTGATGTCGGCGGACAAGGCACGGCTGTTTGGCCATGGTCTTGAGGATGTCAGGACCGTGATCAGGGAAGCGACCGTCCGACCGGAGTGAACTGGCCCACGTCTCGTGGTTTTAATGGTGTTTTAAGCGATGCGCGTTTCCGCTCGTCTGATTGTCGTGATTCTGCTCACGCTGGTCGTGCTTGCCTGGTTCTGGCCGGTTGCACTGGGGCGACTCCCCAGTGGCGGTGATGCCACGGCTCGCCACCTGCCGCAGATGCTGCAGTATGACGAGGCTCTTGCGGCAGGTCAGATGCCGATCTGGAATGACCAGGTCGCTTTTGGCGAACCGCTCCATGCCCAGGGAGAGGTGGGGCTTTACTATCCACTTCACCTGCTTCTCCATTCGTTGCTGCCTGGCAGGACCGCTTATGGCATGAGTCTCCTTTTGCACATGCTGCTGGCAACGTGGTTTGCTTACCTCTGTGCCCGCTGGTTTGAGCTTGGTCGTTCGGCATCCATGTTGGCAGCGATCGTCTTTGCCGGGCAGGGTTTTTTCATCAACCACCTTGAGCATCCCTGGTCCTACACGACTGGCTGCTGGATCCCGCTGGCTGTCGGGCTGGCGTGGCGCTGGCTCGAAGGTGGCGGCTGGCGCTGGCTGGTCCTGTTGGTCGGGACCCTTGCGGTGCAGCTTCTGGCGGGTCACTTCCAGCTCGCTTTCTATACGCAGCTGTTCCTGCTGGTGATGGGAATTGTTGCCACCGCCTCTGCCGGCAAGCAGCGGGCCAGCGTGGGCCTGCGAACGGCAGCGATTCCGCTGGCCATTATTGGTTCCCTGCTGCTTGCTGCGATCCAGCTTCTTCCCACCAGTGAGTTATTGGCGGTAGCGGATCTTCGAGGCCGCGGCCTGGACTGGCTGGGGAGTTTTGCCACGGCACCGATCCACCTGGTGAATTACCTGGTCCCCACACTGATGCAGGATCATCCTCTCTGGCAGGGAGTTGTCTGGGAAAGCTGGCATACCTCACCGCGGGAGTGCCTGCACTATGCCGGGCTGCTGCCGCTGGGACTGGCAGTTCGGTCGCTGCTGCCGCGTGTCCGTGATCGGCGGGTCTGTATCTGTGCAGTGATGTGGGCCATCACCGTCCTGCTGATGCTCGGTCCCTACCTGCCGGGATTTTCCCTGCTGGCCAGGCTGCCACCGCTTGGCTGGTTCACGGCGACCGCTCGCTGGAGCCTGTTTGGCGGACTGATGCTGGGAATCATGGCGGGCATCTCGCTTGAACAGGTGGAGCTGGCACGTTTTCGTCGCTGGCTGCTGAAATATGCCTCCGTGGTTGCCTTTGTCACCGCCCTGCTGGTTGCCACTCTGGCTTTTTCCTCCGGAAGCATGGAGAGCTTTGGGAAACCACTTACCCCGGTGGCCGCTCACGACCTGCTCGAGCATGGTTACACAATGGAACAGGCTCAATCCGCGGGAATGACCCCTTACCGTGAACTTCCCGCCATGCTCAAGTCAGAACTTGGTGTCCCGCTGGTGAACCTGCTGCTGCTGCTTGTGCTGGCTGCAGGCGTGAGCCGTATGCGAGGGAAAAAAACGCTGGTGATTGCCTCGCTGGCCGTCGTGGTGCTGGACCTGGGGATGGTCGCACAGCAATTACGTCGAGTGGACCTGAACAGCCACGTGCCCGATCCGCCAGGCAACATATTAATGGAGCGACTGGAAGGACTCAGCGGGGAGCGGGTGATCACGCCGATGGGAGAACTGGCATCCTTGACGAGCGCCGTGCCAGTCAAGCGGCCGTCGATTCCGGATATGGAGATCTACTGGGATCGCTTTTATGGGCTTGAACACATGGTCAATATCTGGGGCAGCTCCTTTGCGACTATTCCAACTCCCCGGCGATGGCACGATCTGGCTACCGACGTGGGGTTTCTTGCCTCTAACCTGAACCACGACCATCTGGAATTGATGCGATTATCCGGTATTCGCCACCTGGCACTGAGCCCCTATAGCCTGCCACCGAATCCGGACCTGCCACTGGTTTACCGGGAGACCATTATCGAGATGCAGATCACCAGTGACCTGTATGGAAATTACATGGAACAGATGCCTGCGGCGGGACGTGAGTGGAATTTTTGGGAGCTCCCGGAGGAGTTATCGGTGGCAAGGGCCTGGGCCTTTCCCATCACGGATCCCCCGCAGCCGGGGAGTGACCCCCGGCTGCAGATGGTTCCTCCCCCGGCACGGCGTCATCTGCTCGACAGCGCGGTACCGGCCAGCGAGGTCCGGGACGTTGCACGCAGACATTCTTCGCTAATTTTTGGAACAGTTATCGTCCGTGGTCATGCTCCCTCACGCTCGGTCCTTGTACTTGCCGACCTGGACTACCCGGGCTGGACTGCCACGCTTCGGGGTGACGGCCAGGAACGAGAGCTGGCGATTGAACCTGCTTTTGGGGGATGGCGTGCGGTGGAGCTTCCGGCAGCAGGAAAGTACGAGGTGCATTTCGAGTATCGTCCTCGATCGCTGCAGGTGGGGCGAAGGATCAGCCTGCTGGCTCTCGTGGGCTGGCTCACCTGCTTGGCGCTCTGCTGGTTCATGGACCGCCGGACGATCACGGACGAAAAGCCGGATGAAACAACCTGAGGCGTCTTCCAGTTCCTTCCATCCGGTAGGATAGGGACGACCTGAAACCAGCAACGGGAACTTCCATGGCCTCTCGAATCGGACTTATTGCAGGACCGCTGCTGGCGCTGCTGACCTGGATTCTGCTGGTCACGGCCGACCTGTCGATGCCACCAGCGGCCTCGGCAACCGCTGCTGTCTCGGTGTTGATGGCGATCTGGTGGATGACCGAGGCGATCCCGCTGGCTGCCACGGCGCTGCTGCCGCTGGTCCTGTTTCCACTCACCGGCGTCTACCGCAGTGACCTGCAGGAGGGGGACGCGGTTGTTATCCGGCAGGCAGAGACCGGGGAGATGGCCGAGGGGACCGTGGCTTCCTTTACGGATGACCAGGTCATGGTCAGGACCAGCGAGGGGTCTGGGGCGTTCCCGCGGCACCAGCTGCAGGTTTTAAAGAAGCCCCTGCCGATCCAGCAGGCGGCCTCCCCCTATGCCAGCCGCTTTGTCTTCATCCTGATGGGCGGGTTCATGATTGCCCTGGGGATCCAGCACTGGGGTCTGCACCGCCGCATCGCCCTGATGACGGTGTTGTCTGTTGGTACGCAACCGCGTCGCCTGATTGCCGGTTTCATGCTGGCCACGGCCGGCCTGAGCATGTGGATCAGTAACACCGCGACTACGGCCATGATGCTGCCGATTGCCATCAGCGTGGTGGCACTCCTGCGAGGCAGCTTCAAGAAAGTAGCGGGCGAGGAAGGAGACCCGGCCGGCAATTTTGCTTCCTGCCTGATGCTGGCAGTCGCCTACTCGGCCAGTATCGGTGGGCTGGGGACGCTGATCGGGACTCCCACCAATCTATTCATGGCCAGCGTGCTGGAGGATGCCGGCCAGCCAGTCAGCTTTGGTCGCTGGATGCTGATGGCGATGCCGCTGGTGATCGCGCTGCTCCTTGTCTGCTGGTGGTACCTGACGCGGATTGCCCTGCCGATCGGCGTGGAAGAAATTCCGGGAGGTCGCGAGCTGATTCGTGGCCAGCTGGTTTCGATGGGATCGATGTCGCGGGGTGAATGGACCGTGCTGGTTATTTTCCTCTCCACCGCCCTGGCCTGGATGTTCCGGCGACCGTTGACCGAGTGGACGTGGCTTGTCGATCGAGTTCCTGCCATCGGCCGACTGGATGATGCGATCATTGCGATGGCCGGGGCGCTGGCGATGTTTATTGTCCCGGTTAACTGGAAAGAGCGTGTTTTTGCCCTTAACTGGGAAGGGGTGAAAGACCTTCCCTGGGGTGTCCTGATCCTGTTTGGAGGCGGCCTGAGCCTGGCTGCGGCGGTCAATTCCAGCGGCCTGGGCCAGGCGATCTGCCAACTGGTCGTGAAGGCATCCTTCGGCTCCACGCTGCTGCTGGTAATGATCTCCACCGTGATGGTGATTTTCCTTACCGAGCTCGCCAGTAACACCGCGGCCGCCTCGCTGACATTGCCGATCCTGGCGGCGGCCGCAGCGGGTTTCTCCAGCGATCCCTCCCTGGTCTGGCTGGTCGTGATCCCGGCCGGGCTGGCCTCCAGCTGTGCATTCATGCTGCCCGTGGCAACACCTCCCAACGCGATCGTTTTTGCCTCCGGGGAGCTGCGGATCAGCCAGATGGTGAAGGCAGGGATTGGCCTCAACCTGCTGGCTATTATCGTGATACCCTTGTACGTCTGGCTGCTGGTTTCCCAGTTTGGGATGGGCGGCGGTTAGCGATGCCAGGACAGGTACCATGAAATCACAGATCATCATTCCCGCCCGGCTCCACTCGACCCGTTTGCCGGAGAAACTGCTTCTCTCGGAAACCGGCAAGCCATTGATCCAGCACACCTACGAGTCGGCCCAGGCAGCGAGCCTGCCAGGCGGGATCTGTGTGGCGGCTGACGACGAGCGCGTTGCCGAGGTGGTACGGGGCTTTGGCGGGCAGGTCGTGATGACCGACCCCAAGGCGGCAAGCGGTACCGATCGGGTTGCCGAGGTGGCAGCGCAGATGGAGGAGGTGGAGATCATTGTCAACGTGCAGGGGGATGAGCCGGAGATCTCGGGCGAGTCGATTGACCAGGTGGTACAGCTCCTGGAGGAGAACCCCACGGAGGTGATGTCCACGCTGGCAACGCCGATCCGCGATCGGGCCCAGCTGGAGGATCCGGCCTGCGTGAAAGTGGTACTGGATGACAGCGGCCGGGCACTTTATTTTAGCCGCAGCGTGGTTCCCCATGCCCGCGAGTGGAATGACCAGCTGCTCGAGGCAGAGCCGGCCTCTTACCTCCAGCACCTGGGGATCTATGCCTACCGCAGGGAGTTCCTGCTTGAGCTGACCGCCCTTCCCCGCTCCGGTCCGGAGCAGCTTGAGAGTCTCGAGCAACTGCGCGTCCTCTCCAGCGGCCGCTCCATCCTGGTAGGGGTTACCAGGGAGCCCTCG
>JAPYUD010000241.1:0-5886 GCA_029936215.1 Pirellulaceae bacterium
GAGCACCGGATTGTGGTTCCGGGGGTCGGGGGTTCAAATCCCCTCAGCCACCCTTAGAGGCTGCCGACTAGCCCAGCCCCCAGAGCCTGGCTGCATTAAGCCCCAGGTATTTCTGTTTGTCCTCGGCGCTCATAAAAGAAAACTGGTCCCGCACCAGTGCCAGTTCCTGATCCAGCGCCGGGCGATTGTACTGTCCCCGCACAGCCCCCGGATACCATGTCCCCCAGAGCAGGCGGTCCGGCCCGAAGGCATCGTAAACCTGCTTCATATAGGGCATCGCTTCGGGAAAGGGGTATTTCTTGGAAGGGGAGACCGATGTCAGGTCGGTTACCTTGACCCAGACATTCTCGTAACGACCAAGCCGAAGAAGCTTGTCAAGCTGCTGCTGGGCATCCTCACTCGCCAGGTCAATCTGGCTGACATGGTCGACCACGATCTTCACCCCCGGGTAGCGGCGGACCATCGTCTCCAGGCGTGGCAACTGGGCCGAGCCAATAAACATGTTAAAGACCGCCCCGAGCCGGGTCGCCCGTCGCCAGAGCCGGTGATGTGCCCGCGAGGTGATCCAGGCATCGCCACCATGCGCACCCTGCTGGTAGTAAATCGGGCTAAACCGCATCCCCACCAGGCCGTGCTCGTTCATCCAGTAGGCCAGCTTGTCGGCCACATCCGGATCAGTCGGATCGATCAGCCCGTGGCCCTTGAAGCGATCGGGGTAACGATTAACGGTATAGACCGTGTACGTGTTGTCCCAGCCATGAAAAATTGTCTGCACGATAATACAGTGCTGTACACCATGCTGATCCATGTCCTCGACCAGGGTCTCAACCGTTGCAGCGATTTCCGGCGGCGTGAAGTCATCCTGGTAGGGATGGGCAAAGGGAAAACGCTCGAGATCCCCCGACCAGGTGTGCATGTGGGTATCGACAATGAGATCTTCCGGCCCGGCCGCACTCGCCTCTCCCAGCATGACTGCCGAAGCAAGGCCCGAGGTGGCCGCAAGAAAAGACCTGCGTCTCTGTTTCTGGATGTCCAGTAGGTTCACGGGATGACTCCTTTGGAGCTGTTAAACAGTCAATAAAAACTGGTGTCTATTGCCTCTGGAAAAACTGTATATCGGCTGGCGGCTCCCGTTGCCAGAGACCAGCCGGTACTATTTCCTGTACCTTTCGTCCACTATTATCGAGTTGCACATTCTCTCCTCATTTCGCACGGGAAAATTCAAAATGATACGCCACATCCGACTTGCCCTTTTATTGCTGCTGGCCACTCCACTTGCCGTTTCCGCACAGGTCACGCTCAAGTACCAGACACCTGACAAGAGCGTGACCCGGTCGACCGTCACCGCCCATACCATCCAGGTACTCACGCTGGTCGGTATGGATATCGAGCAGCGGACATCCCAGAAGGCAATCACCAAGCGCCAGGCGGGAACGCGGGGCACCGATGGGGTCATCCAGGTCGAGAGCGTCATCGAGGCAATGAAAGTGAAAGCCTCTTTCCCGGGTGGTGTTGAGATCAAGTTCGATTCAACCGGGGAAAACAAGCCCGAAGGCACCCAGTTTGATGTGATGCTGAAACTCTATGAAACACTCTCGACGTCCAAGACGACCATGAAGCTGGACAAGGAAAACCGCTGCATCTCCGTTTCCAACAAGCTGGAGGGGTTCGGCAAGCTGGATCCAACACTCCAGGATTCCGTCAAGGACGTGCTGGATAAGGATTACCTCAAGGATGCAGAAGGCGCTCTTTTCAAGGAAATCCCTTCCAAGCCGATTAAGCAAGGGGAGACCTGGGAACGGACATTTCCCAGGCGCCTTGGCGGAGGCCAGATACTGGAATTGAAGCAGTCCTTCCTCTACAAGGGGACAAGCACGGTCGACGGCGTGGAAATTCATACCATCGAGATGAAGGTGACCGCCGCCGAACTGAGCCAGGATGCCAACATCAATGCGCCAGTCAAGATTACCGGCAGCGACCTGAAGGTCGAGTCCTCCAGTGGAAAGATCCTGTTTGACAACAAGCGAGGCATGCGAGTGCAAACAGAACTCAAGTTCCACCTCGTGGGGGAACTCACACTGGACGTCAATGGCATGGAGCTGCCTGGAAAAATCGACCTCTCCATTGCGACCAGCGAAACGGTCCAGTAACCGACTCCCACAATCAGGGTGATTCCGGTGGAAGCTCCATCTGCTCCGCCGGCAGTATGATCCTGGCACCGCCAGCCGGGATCCGATGACCTGCTCCCCAGAGGATCCCGTTGACCACCATCCGCCGAAAGGGTGGTCGCATGAAGTTGTAGTGAAAGTGCCCGAGCGTGGTGCCAAACGAACGTCCACCATCTGCTCGCTGGAAAGTCCAGGCCAGGACCTGGTCCTTGCCATCCACCTTGGCCGAGATCAGCGGCTGGGCATGATCATGGAGGATAACGTCGGTATAGTACTCTGCCCGGAGATCAAAATCCCACCAGCCCCGGCTGATCGGGTGCCGTCGATCGAGCTGCTCAAGCCGCGACTCTCCAATACTGACCCCACAGGGTGGCCGGGCAAACCAGCCACCGAGAATGTTCTTGTAGGCATCCCGGGTTTCGGGTAATTCTGCAAGCTTGCTGTACCCCACCCCGGTTCCCCAGTGAATGGCCACGAAGCCGGCCCCCGTTTTCATCAAGCGGGCGAACTTCTCGTGGTTCTTTGGATCCAGCACAACCTCACCGGCGGGCTTGGAAAAGAAGACGATGGCATCGATTCCCTGCAGCTCCTTCTCGTCCTCGGGAAACCCTTTTCTCACCTTTACCTCGACGCCCCGATGCTGCGATAGACAGCTGGCAAGCAACTGGCTATCAAACTCGTACATGTGAGATCCATAGGAATGATCCAGCTCGCTGGTAATGATCAGGACCCTGGTCCGGGGGGTCGACTCGGCGACCAACGGGGGACATGCCACCATCAGCAGGGTTACCGCAGCAAAAACCACCGGAAGGACCCGCTTGCGCCAAAACATCTCTTTTCTCCTATCGCCGAATGAGTCGATCCACTGGGACCCAGATCTGAACTTCTTCAAGCATGGTTGATGACAGGAAAAATGGGAACCCATTTTTTATCCTTCCGCAGGGAATCCACTGATCAGCCTTCCTGCCTGTCGGCAGCCGATCCTGCAGATTCCACAAAAACCGGGCTCGACCATGCCATTTCCTGGTTCGACTGGACGACCCGGAGCCAGTAAGGCTGAACCCCGGGCAGCAGCTGCTCATCGGTCCACACCAGGCTTCCCGACAACTGTTCGCAGTGCGGCAGCCAGGATAACTCGAGTTGCCGGTCCAGGGTCCCCATCTCCAGGGTGACTTTCCCTCTCTCCAGGTCCACGGCGTCAACCTGGAGCCTGGCCCGCTCTGCATCCGCCAGCGAGATTCGCCGCGGCGTCCCTTCACCATGTCCACCGTATCCTGGTCCGGTGATGACCCGGCTGCGAGTTGCCAGGTTGAAGCTGGCCCCGGCCGGGTCATCCAGCTGAAGCACGATTCCCATCGGGTATCCACAGCCCCAGGCAGTCCATTCGACCTGGCTCTCCGTCTGCCCGGTCACACGCGAACGAGGACTCTCAAATCGGATCGTTTCCACACTCTCGATCCGTGCCCCCTCCACTTCCAGCCGGCCATCCCAGACAACTCCCGAGTAACTGGTCTTGCGGCTGGATCCGCGAAACAGGATCCGCAGCCGGCCTGGCTCGCATCCATCAACCAGCGGGCACTCGTGGACTTTCTCCAGCCCGCGGTAAAGCTCCATCCTTTCCAGCGGAGCAGTTGCCTCGACCGAGGCCGTGATGGTCGGTGGATCCGCCGCGATATAATGCTCTCCCATCCAGTGCCCATCCCCATCAAGAGCCAGGATCATTCGTGGACCGGTCGTCGCGTAAACACGGCGGGCACGCATCGCTTCAAAGAAACTCTCCAGCGACAGGTCGTGGCAGTAGATCCCGGTCAGTCCCCCCTTGGCATACCGCCGTAACTGGTATCCGGGACTGTCATCCCCTGGCCGACCTGTATAGCAATCACTGCCACCGAGAAAGCCAAGCTGGTATCCCCGTTCAATCACATCCTGCAGCATCCACTCGAAGCTGCCATGTGTGGAAGTGATCTCGACAGCGGGTTCGAGTGACGGATCATGGTAGCGGATATCGGAATGCTCTCCCCCAACATGCGGAGTGATGATCACATCCTTGCCCCGGTAATAATTGAACAGGTCCTGCGAGTGTTCCAGTTCGGTCTCCTTTTCAACCGACTCCGGGGCCTCGGCCGGTCGGTTTCGCCGAACAGGCTGATCGTATTCGCGGAAATAGACATTGTGATGTCCTCCCTGGTGAGTCCGCCCCGACCACTCGAATCCCGGGATGGGAACAAACTGGCCCTGCTGGCATAATTCCCTTTCCAGCTGCTGCTGAACCCGCCAATCGTCCTGGGAAATGGCGTCGGCATTGCGCTGGTACCCAACAAAATGGACTCCAGCCACGTCCCGTGCGTATTGGTAAAAATCAGCGATCTTGCTGTTTAACACCACTTGCCCACCATGGGGATCAGCCCAGAACAGCTGATACGGTCCAGCTGAACTGGCGACCCGGATCGGGTTGCTGCTGGCCAAGATCTGCTCGCCCTGCACCTGGGCCTGGATCCGGGTAACACCTGCCTGGCGGACAATCGCTTGCTCCACGTGGAAGACTCCCCCATCCTGCTCCGAGAGGTCGACCTCGAGATCATCGAGTCCATCACCGGAGAGGTGAATCTGACCGGAAAAACCGCTGGCTGGATTTCCCCAGGCATCCTCCAGCTTGATGATCAGCTTGAACGCGTTCCCGGCTACCGCCTGCGAGGGAGCAATCACTTTCATTGCCACCGCCGGACCACCAACCACCGACAGGCGTGGTGGATTATCAAGGGAAGACCACTGGCCTTCACCCCGCAGGTCCACATCAACGATAAAAAATCGATCCTGCTCCTGAAACGTCTGCACACGACTGCCAGGACTGCCGCCCGACTGTTCGCCCCAGGAGATGACCAGTTGTTCTCCCGCTGAAAGCGAACGGCCACCAATCTGGACCTGCACACCACGCACGCCCAGCGACATGACAGAGAGCTGGACACCAGTCGGCCCGCTGACAGTCATGTACTCCTGCCCCGCCGCGTCATCGAACTGGGGAATTCCCCAGTCCGTGTCAGAGTCCGTGGAGACACGGATGCCCCCTCCAGGCTGGATTGGCTCGGTAGCCTCGTAGACAAGCTGGAAGCTCGCCAGGCTCCCGGCGACCAGGTCATCTGCCGGAACCAGCCGGGCGGTGCCGGGTCGGGAAGCAGCCATGAAAAATCAAGCCGGTGAAGAACAGTTTAACGGAAGCGAAGAGAGTAGAGATCTGCGCCACGCAATTCAAACAGCAGGCGGACAGGTTTTCCGGCAAGACCCTTGAGCGAGCCACCTCGCCAGCGGACTGTCTGTTCAATCTGATCCCCTCCAAGTGGCAGGCAATATTGGAGCGCGAGACCCTTGAGCGGCTTTCCATCATCTCCCTGGACCTCCACCCGCAGGTTTCCCTTTTCAGCCGTGGTGAAATTAAGCACCAGGCTGTCACCCTTGAAAATCAACGGCCGCGTCAGGAGTCTGTCCGCTGCCGCTTCACCATGGACAGAAACAAAACCATCCATGCGAAAAGAAAATCTCCGCACACGGCTATCCGGCCCGGTGTAATAGGCCTCGGTAGCATAGACCGATAACTCGCGGTCGTTGCCGGGAAGCTGCAGCAGGCCGCGAGTCATGTAATTGCTCCGGTTACCATCCCGATCCTCCGGCGCATCCTCCGGAATCAGTGCCTCGTTCCATCGCTTGAAAACCAGCCCATCCC
>JAPYUD010000643.1:0-1267 GCA_029936215.1 Pirellulaceae bacterium
ATGAGGCACCAGGAGGGTGGTCTCAAGCGACGGGATCGCGTCTTGTATGGCCGCGACCGACTCCAGGCAGGGGTGGCTCTTCCCCTTGTATCGGTAGCCATCGACTCCGATCAGGACGCGAGGCTCGATCTGAGCAAAGCGCTCCACGATGCTGCGAGTGCCGAACTCCGGCGGGCAACTCGACCACACGGCACCCAGGCTGGCAGTGGCCAGAAAAGCGACCAGCGCCTGGGGGATATTGGGCAAAACGGCGGCGACCCGGTCGCCCTTTCCAACTCCCACCTCGCGAAGGCCGGCCGCCACCGATGCAGTTTGCCGGTAGAGTTCCCCGTAGGTCAGGGTGGCCAGCTGCTGGTCTTCTCCCGCCGAGATAACGGCCAGGTGCTGGTCCCGGCGCCGCAAAGCATGCTCGGCGTAGTTGAGATGAGCTCCCGTGAACCAGCGGGTTCCCGGCATACCGTGGTCGGACAAGACCTCACGATAGGGTTGTTGGGCCCGTACCTGGAAAAAATCCCAGATCGAAGTCCAGAAGCCCTCCAGGTCGGTGACCGACCATTGCCACAGTTCCGGATAGGACTCAAAGGTGAGCCCCTTCCTCTCCTTTAACCAGGCGAGATAACGAGTGACAATGGCCTGGGCCTTCCTCTTGTCCGAAGGCTGCCAGAGTTCGGTTCCTTCAATCATTTACCCGGATTCCCGCCGTGTCTTCATGGAAAGAAGCTGATGCCCAGAACCATCACCACAAACACCACCATCATCGCCACGGCGGTATAACCCAGCAGGTCTCCCGCCCGAAGCCGGGTGATGCCCAGCAAAGGCAGCGCCCAGAAAGGCTGGATCATGTTGGTCAGCTGGTCCCCGAACGCCACGGCCATGATGCTTCGCCCCACGTCCACCCCCAGCACCCGGGTTGCTTCCACCACGATGGGGCCCTGGACCGCCCACTGGCCTCCACCGGAGGGCACCATCAGGTTGATCATGCCGGCACTGCAAAGGGTCCAGAACGGGTAAGTCAAAGGCGTGGAGATGGCCACAAACCCCTGGGCGATTACCGCAGCCAGGCCAGAATAGCTCATCATCCCCATGATTCCCGCATAGAAGGGGAATTGTAGGATCACACTGCCGGCGGCCCGGGCTCCTCCCCCCACGGCTTTTGCGTAGCTGGCCGGCGTTCCGTGAAGCAGCAGTCCCAGCATCAGCAGGGTGAAGTTGACCAGATTGAGATCCAGGGCCCCGAGGCCCTGCTGCCAGAAAAAATCGACCAGAA
>JAPYUD010000242.1:0-5858 GCA_029936215.1 Pirellulaceae bacterium
CGGCTATCCGGCCCGGTGTAATAGGCCTCGGTGGCATAGACCGACAACTCGCGGTCGTTTCCGGGAAGCTGCAGCAGGCCACGAGTCATGTAATTGCTCCGGTTACCATCTCGATCCTCCGGCGCGTCCTCCGGAATCAGTGCCTCGTTCCATCGCTTGAAAACCAGCCCATCCCGGCTGGTCATGAAGATCGGCTCCACCCGGCTTCCCTGGTCTGGCAGGTAGCGTGTGGGAAAGCCGACCTTGATGTGTGGTCCGCGCAGGTAAGGCATGACTGCATTGGTATAGAGGTGCTGGTTGGGAGCATCGCCGTACTGAAGGTAAACCGGATCTGTCCACTCCAGAAAATTCTCCGAGGTACATGTCATGATCGCTCGCACACCGTTAACGAAATTCCGGTGGTAGGAGACATAGAGCGTGCGGTCCGGATCCCAGAACGCCAGGTTCTGGGAATCAAAGGCCCCTGTCGTGATCGCCGGCTCGTCAGCCATCAGGGTCCAGTGGATCGCATCGGGCGACTTGTAGATGTAGAGCCCCTTCTTCCCCAGTGGTCTCCCGCGAGCTACCGCCTTGTACCGAGCATCAGCTGTGCAATCCGGATTGACATCCTTGAAAGGCGTAAAGCAATGAGTACCGATGCCATCCCAGACGATATTGTTCGCTTTTGATCCTTTAAATTCGAACAGGCCAAGTTCCGGTTTCTTCCAGTCGACACCGTTGCGGCTTTCGGCATAGCAGGTCACCTCCCGGTGAGTCGCTGCCTTGCTGGTCTCGTCAAAATGGGAACCGCGATAGTACATGCGGTAAAGGTCACCATCCTGGAAGATGGTGTAGTACGCCGAGGTGTTCCCCTCCCAGGGCTTGTCTGTTACCAGCACCACCTCGCGAGCGACCGGTCGATGGAGTCGCTGAACTGCCCCACCGGAAAGTTCCTCGACCAGGTAGTCATCAACCAGCAACTCAAGCCTGGACCCGATTTCTCGTGGTGACTCGGCATTCACAACCGGTGACGCCAGCACGGACCCCAGGATTGTGGCACAACAAGCAGTCCAGATCACCTTCATCACTTTTTCCTCCAGCCTTTGGCATCTGACAATTCGACCAACCCATTTATATGTCAGCCATTGTCGATTTAACACGCACTGGTATCAATTTGATGACAATCCCACTGCGGAAGATGGCCCACATCACAACGATTTACACGATGGCAAGTTATTACCACCTGACCGTTTACGTCGCTTCGTCGTTTCCATTGGCACACGGTGTGCATGTTACCTGGGTAACTGGTTTGACAAACAAGATGGGTCGGACCACAGAGAAGAGAAAGCACCGGGTACGTATTAAGCCGTGCCCTAACGTACCGGTGAATTGAAGGGTTGCCTGCTTCCAGAGGGGAAGAAGGCAATCCCTTCTTTTTTATCAAGGCTTAGCTGCCTTGATCTCCTCGAGAAGCTTGACCATTTTCGCAACCTGTTTCTTCTCGTCCAGCCAGAGATTTTTTGATTCAGCGACGTCCAGGTCAAGCCGGTAGAGCTGGCCGCGTGGCCCACCTGCGATCGGGGTTTCCTTGCGTGGCTTGGAAAATCCTCCACTCCCGAGCTGTGGGATCAGTTTCCAATCACCATCACGGAGGGTCAGGATACGACCGGAAGACTGCGTTACCAGGGTGGTTCGAGTTGCCTGCTCACGTTGCGGATCCTTCAGTAACGGAAGGAAGCTCAGGCTGTCCTCTCCAGCAACCGCGGGAAGTGGAACTTCGAGGATCGCTGCCAGCGTGGCCATCAGGTCCGTGTGACAGATCATCTGGTGGCAGACCCCGCCGGCACGCACGCTTCCTGGCCATCGCACCACGAAAGGCATCCGGTGTCCCCCCTCCCAGGCGTCTCCCTTCATGCCCCTGAGTGGCCCGGTTGCCCGATGGTCAAACTTCTCCACGTCCGCCGGATACCAGACTGGACCGTTGTCGCTGGTAAAAATCACCAGTGTATTGTCATAGGACCCCAGGTCCTCAATGGTGGAAAGGACTTCCCCCACGACACTGTCGACCTGGAAGGTAAAGTCGCCATACTCGCCCGCACTACTTTTTCCCTGGTAGCGACGAGTTGGCAGCCAGGGTGTGTGGGGAGCGGGGAGTGGGAGATAGAGAAAGAGTGGTTTCTCCGGATTCTCCTTGTGGTGTTGCTTGAGATAGTCCACCGCCCTGCGGCGAAGCTGCGGCAGCACATCCACATGACGAAAACGGGGGGCAATATTTCCAGCTCGCCAGAAAGCGCCCTGGATCTTCGTCCAGCCCTCACTGAAATTATCCTCGATCGTCTCGGTCGGCGCCGCCAGGCAGTGCTCATTCTCGATCCAGTAGTAAGGGGGAATATCGAGCGAGGCCGGGATGCCAAAAAAGAAATCAAATCCCCGGTCCAGCGGCCCTCCTTTCAGCGGCAACTCGTAATCCTGCCGCACCTTGCCGCCATCAAACCCCTGGTGCCATTTCCCCAGGCAGGCGGTCGTGTACCCCTGCCCCGCCAGCAGCGAAGCGAGCGTCATGCGGCCTGGTTCAATTCGGCTTTCCACACGTTCCGATCGTTCACTGCGAAAGGGATAGCGGCCGGTCAGCAGTCCATAGCGAGTGGGGACACAGACCGACGCCGGTGCGTGGGCATCCGTAAAGCGAAGTCCCTGTCGTGCCAGCCGATCAATGTTCGGGGTGGGGATACGGGAATCCGGGTTGAAGCAGCGGGGGTCACCGTAGCCCATGTCATCCGCCATGATCAGGACGATGTTTGGCCGGGTCGAGGCTGCCGACTGGGCATACAGCACGGACCAGCTGCTACTGGCAAGCAGCACGAATGACAGAAGAGAAAGGAAACGCTTGATCACCAGCCTGCTCCAAAAAACTGCATGAGTAAGACCGACCTTCACGGACCCGGATGGGCCGGTAAAAACCAATGATCCTAAAAAACCCAGCTGTCAAACGGTGAACTCCAACTGCAATGATGATAGGCTTGCATGTTGATAACAACCCCTTCCCCGATCCCAATGAAGGTTTCCCATCATGCGTTATCTCACTACCATCGCTCTCCTGGTTGTTGTGGCCGCTGGTTGCAATAAATCCAAGAAACCCGACCAGGCGCAGCTTCAAGCTCGCCAGGCCGTGAAGAACCTGGGGGCATCCATCCAGGGAAGCATGGTGCGATTCACGAAGAAGGACATCAACGATAGCGACATCGCTGCCCTTACCGCCTTGAACAACGTGAGCTATCTCGATCTGACTGATACCGAGATTGGTGATGAGGCAATGATATATATGCCGCAGATCCAGGGGCTCCAGGTACTGATGCTTTCCGGCACGAATGTCACCGATGCTGGCATGACGCATGTTGTACAGATCAGCGGCCTGATTCAGCTCAGCTGTAATGAGCAAATCGGGGACGATGGAGTTGCTGCCCTCGCAAATGCGCCCAGCCTGAATTACCTCAACCTGGAAAACTCCAAGATAACCGATGATGGACTAGCGCATCTCGCCAGCATGTCGAGCCTGAAACGGCTAAACCTCAACGGGACGGGGATCACCGACAAGGGCCTCGAACACCTTCAGGGGCTTTCTTCCCTGCATACGCTACAGCTCAATGCAACCAAGATCAGTGACAAGGGACTGCCATTACTGGAAAATCTTTCCAACCTGACTGCGCTGGCAATTGCCGGTACCGGGGCAACACCGGTAGGGGTGGCCAAGCTCAAAAATGCCCTTCCAGATACGAGTATTGACTCGGGAGACAACGTGGCTTCACCGATGGGGATGGGGAGTCCCGGGGGAGGCTCGCTATCCGGAGGTGGAGGAGGTGGCCGTGGTGGTGGTGGAGGCGGCGGCCGTTCTTTCAACCCCGAGACAATCGTTGACCGGGTGATGGAAGGCAATGACAAGGACAAAGATGGCATCCTCTCAGCCGAGGAAATCGAGGGCATCTCGGAGCAGTTTCGCACCCGGATCGTAGCAGCCGATGCGGACGAAGATGGAACGATTTCCAAGGATGAACTGCTGAAGTACTTTACCGAACGAGCCGCCCAGCGAGGGAGCGGCGGCGAGGGAGGTGGTCGACCTGGAGGTGGCGGAAGTGGTCGGCCTGGAGGTGGCGACAGTGGCCAACCTGGGGAAGCCGATGAGGGGAGTCCCGCTGAGGAACCGGCGGAGGAGTCGGCCCAGGAGAACCAGGGCGGGGTCTTCGGATCACTCTTGCGAGCTGTCGGCAGTGGTACGCAGAAGGCGATTGCCGCGTCAGAAGAAACCGCACCCGTCGTCGAAGACGGGCAGTAACCTCAGGGGTAATTGTAGTCCGGGTTGTCCGGATCAAAGGCGCTGTCCGCCAGGCCAGGATTGAGCTTCACGTCCTGGTAAATGTACTCCTCCAGTAGCGGAGCCGGTTGCCCCGCTTCCGCAGGCCAGTCATAGGCGCTGTATCGCAGGTAAGCAAAGTTGCTTGTCTCCAGTTCGATCTCCGCCCGGAAAAATTCATGGTTCTCTGATCGCTCAGGGTGGACAATCACGACTCGCGCCCCTCTCAGCTTCCCGAGCGGAACATCAGGTAAGAACTGGACTTCACAGTTTCCAAATTGCCGATCCCGTTTTCCGCGGGCAATCATCTTCTCCAGCAACCTCTCGATGCCCATCTCGGTGACCGGATAACGGTTTCCGATCATCGCCAGGATCCCGGTTGGCTTGAGGGCAAGGCGTTTAAAACCCAGCAACCCCGCCTCGTGAGCAATGATCTTGCCCTCGTTCTCTCCGTCCACCCAGATCACTTCACGACCTCTCTGGACGGGTGGATCCTCGTAACGGAGATAAACACTCAAGGGGATTCTTGTGCCATCTTTCTGTTTCCGGGGATTCCGGACCCAGGTCGACATCGTTGTCCTTGGAAACAGCTCCGTCTCGATCAGCTCCTGCTTGATCATCGTTGCCGAGTAGTCCATCACCCGCTCCTGGAAACGGGCCAGGTTTTCTCTGGCAAACTCAATCGCCTGGTCGATCGGGTGTTCCGGTCCACCCCTTGACGGATCGACAACTGCTTCCAGGGCGCGCTCTCTTTCCAGTTCTGCCAGACGCTTGTTCACGATTCGCCTGGTATTCCAGCCGTAGCCGACTGCAACCAGGATGCCAAGAATCACGATCGCCAAAACCAGCTTGCCGATGGAAAACCGGCGCGGTCCCGCTCCACTGGACTGGTTACCGCCATCGGCCTCGTCGGCTGGCAACGGCCCACTCGATTCTTGATTGATTGGCTGGTGCTGCGACATCAGTTCGTACCTGGAAGTGAAAACACCCTGTACCGTTCATTGTTTGTCCTGCCAGCATGCGTGCAAGTGGCTGGTTGCTTTTTTGCGGCGAGTGAATCTGGTATCCTGTCGCCCCAGCCACCGATTTATTGCCACTGGCAACAAGGAGTTGAGATGACGATTGAAGAAAGCAAGGTCCGCTGGGGAGTGATCAGTACGGCACTGATTGGCACGGCCAAGGTCATTCCGGCAATGCAGGCGGCCAGGTTCTGCGATATCCGTGCCATTGCATCACGAAACCTGGAAAAGGCGGAGGCAACTGCCGCGGAGCTGGGAATCCCAACCACCTACGGCAGCTACGAGGAATTGCTGGCGGACCCGGACATCGAGGCCATCTACAATCCCCTTCCCAACCACTTGCATGTACCGGTCTCGATCCAGGCCCTGGAAGCTGGCAAACACGTGCTCTGCGAGAAACCGATTGGCCTCACCGCTGCGGAAGGGCAGCAGCTGGTCGATGCCGCCGGTGCTCATCCGGAGCTCAAGGTGATGGAAGCCTTCATGTTCCGCCACCACCCCCAGTGGCAGAA
>JAPYUD010000243.1:0-5831 GCA_029936215.1 Pirellulaceae bacterium
GATGTGAGCTGGGGCACGATTGACCGGGACTCGATGAAGCCGGTAACTCGCCTGCTGGCCAACACGATCACCCGTTTCACGATCAGGGGTCCCCAGCAGATCAGCATGCAGGCCGACGTGACCGTAACCGGTTCAGGAGGTGAGGTATCTTCATTCGAAGTGGTGCTGCCACCCTCCATGCAGGTGATCGATCTTCCCCAGGGAGATTTCCGGCTGGTGGTCCTGCCAACCATGGAAGGGGTTCCTTTGCCACAGCCACAAAGGGTCCAGGTGACGGCCAATCGTCCGGCCAACGAGTTGCAGGTCACGCTGGAGGCAATTTTTCGGCCAGCGCCCGGCCTTCCCGAGGAAGAGTCCCCGGGAGGAAATGTTGCTGGTGAGGAGCAGTCCAGCGTGTTTCGTGGTGTGGACGTATTGAATGCCGTGAAGCAGTCCGGATTTATCGATTTCGTGGTCGAGGGGAACTGGTCACTTGCCTGGCATCAGGATGGGGATGTACGCCGCATCGATGAAATTCCCGAAGCCCTGCTCCAGCAGGAGGGGATTGCAAGGTTCGAGATCTTCAGCCAGTCCTATTCGTTGGATGCCCGGATCGAGCCGGAAAAAACACGTGTTCGTGTTGAGCCACAATACCTGGTCCAGGTACGGGATGATGAACTCCAGCTCGATATCAACTTGATCTGCCAGGTGCGTGGGAAAAGCGGTTTTGTTCTGGAGTCAGACCTGGATGGCTGGACCGTGGACCAGGTGCTTTCCAGGCCTGCAGACCTGGTTGATCCGGACGCGATTCGGATTGAGAGCGGGACCCTAGTATCGATTCCGATACAGGCGGCCAGTGGGAGTCTTCCGGAGCAGTTTGAAATCCAGTTGCGAGCTCATCGAGATCTTGCCACACAGACTGACTTGGTGGTTGAACAGGTGATCGACATCCCCCGTCCCGGGGTGGATTCGTTCCTCAGTTCCACAGTTTTCACGTTGCTTCCCGGCCTGCTGATTGTGAGCCCGGATGATAATGTGGAAATGGTGCCACAAATTGAGCAGATCATTGGATTGACACAGGAGACAAGGCTGTCGGAAGCGGAAACAGGCCTGCTCCCTCAGAGACAGCAGGCTCCACTTGTTTACCGGGATCGAGGGGATGCTGCTTCACCGTCATTCGTCGCTCGCCTGCAGATTCGGCAGCGCAATACAACGGTCGCTTCCCTGTCGCGAGTCTCTGTCGATGAACAGCAGGTCCAGTTGCGGCAGGAACTGCGTTTTGGTGTGGCTTACGAGCCGATCAAGCAGTTGTTGCTGGAAGTTCCCTCCTCGCTGGTGATTCGTCGAGATCTCCAGGTATTCCTGTTTCCACTTGTGAACACGGGAATACAGGACAGCGAGTTGCAGCTGGAGTCTCTTCCCTGGGTGGAAGATCCGGAGAAGTCGGCGGGGGATCGTGACTTGCGACGGGTGATCCGGGTCGATTTGCTTCAGGAACGAATTGGTCAGTTCCGCATTCTGCTTCGATACAGTATCCGTTTGCCCACGCTCCTTGTGGACCAACCGGTGACCGTTCCCGTGGGGCTGGTGATTCCCTATCGAACTCCCGCGACGATCTTCCAGGATAATCAGGTGGAGCTGGTTGTGGATTCGATGGTCCAGGCGAGCCCTCGCGAAGGCTCCTGGCAGCGCGACGATGGCCCCGGCAGACGCCTTTCACAATCGGTCGATCCGGTATTTGCAGCGACCGAGACGACAGATGTGCTTCCCCTGCTTGTCAGTCTCAATCGATTGGGAGCCTCGGCATCGACGCAGCTGCGCCAGTTGTGGTTGCAGACTTATCTGACTGAAACAGTTCGATACGAACGGGCTGCCTTGCGCGTTTCCACCCGGGATCGCCGCCTGCAGATCCAGCTCCCGGAGCTGGCCCAGGGGAATACCTCCAACCTGCGGATTGCCATCGACAAGCAGCCACTGTCAGCGAGGAACGTGGTGATCAACGAACAGGGTGCCCTGGAAATCCCGCTTCCCCCTTCCCGGGATGCCGTCGAGATGGTGATCGAGATCTGGTACTGGACGAATCCTGGCAGTCACCTGACGGGCTTTGTTTCGGTGGAGCCTCCGCGGGTGATTGGAGCGAACAGTGCTGACAGGATTTTCTGGCAGCTGGTGACACCTGGAAATGAACACCTGCTTGAGGTCCCTGTCCACATGACACCGGAACAGGAATGGTTATGGAACGGTTGGAGCTGGAGAAGAACGGCGTACATGGACCAGCAGGACCTGGAACGCTGGGTTGGTGCGTCCTTCCAGCAGGTGGTCCCGGTCCAGACCAACCAGTATCTCTTTTCTTCAATTGGGCCGGTGCGGATGTTCACGGTGACAACGGTTCGCCGTTCCTCGCTGGTCCTGGTCGTCTCGGGTTTGATCCTGCTCGTTGGCCTGGTGCTGATTTATATTCCCGCTGTACGGCATCCCTCGCTTCTCTTTGTCGTCGGGGTTGTTCTCACGGCGTCAGCCGTGAGCTGGCCGGAGATTGTCCTGCTGGTTGTCCAGGCGGCACTTCTCGGGGGTGGTTTGGTGGGACTTGCAAGACTGCTGCAGTGGACCCTCTTCTGGCGATTGCGGGATGGACCTCGCCTGCTTGGTCGTGCCGGGATGGTTGAAGGAGCGAGTGACCCTGGAGTTGTTTCCCTCGAGACCGGCTCCCGGGGGTCAACCGCATCGGTATCTGCTTCCCTGGAGATGTCGGCCACGGAGCCACCCTCATGACCTGCTTCAAATGGTTCCTCGTGCTGCTATTGATCCTCTCCGGATCCTGCCTTGCGCTACCTGGCCAGCCCCCGGATCCCAGGTCAGCAGTCGATGGCGGGGAGCAGGAGACTCGAGCAGCACTCATCTACCGGCGAGTCTATGTTCCCAGCAAGGATCTTCCGTCCTTGATAAAGGGTCTCATGCCGATTCGCCGGGACGAGGTGGAGGCAATGATCCAGGTGATTAACCGCGCGGCCCGGGCAAACCCGGCCGCAGACCGCGTGCGGATCAGCCGGGCACGCTACCGGGCACGATTACGGGGAGACCAGCTGGTTGCTGGAGAGGCACGGCTGCAGGTGGAACGACTGGAGCCTCCCGAGGCCGAACCGGAGGAGCCGGTAGAAGAGGGAGCAACAGCGGAAGACAGTGAGGAACTTCTTTTCCTTCCATTGAAGCCGATGGGGCTGGCGATTGGAGTGCCACACTGGCATTTTGGCGAGGACCAGGAGTCGCCGGTTGCAATCGTCGGAAGGGATTCAAACGGGAGCCAGGTCTGCCTGGTTCCTCGTCCCGGCAGGCTCGATTTTCCATGGTCGCTGAAAGGACAGCGAGATTCGCTCGGTGAGCTCCATTTTGATATCCAGCTGCCTACCTCTCCAGCCAGCCAGTTGGTCCTGGAACTTCCTGCGAATGTGACGCCACAGATTGATCGAGGAATTATTAGCCAGGCTGC
This sequence comes from Pirellulaceae bacterium, assembly GCA_029936215.1. Classification (GTDB taxonomy): domain Bacteria; phylum Planctomycetota; class Planctomycetia; order Pirellulales; family Pirellulaceae; genus SAT2750. The sequence continues at coordinate 3,467 of JAPYUD010000243.1, forward strand.
CGTGCCCCCTGAGAATCCTCCAGCAGAGAATCCTGAAGCGACGGCGGCCAGCCAGCCAGAAACACTGAACTGGGTCCTGGAGTTGGGAGGGCACGATCATGTCCGCTTGACGATTGCCCCGGAGAACCCATTTCGCCAGAGAAGCCAGCTGACATTCCTGCGGCAGACGACCGTCTATGGTTTATCCAATGCCGGTCTGGATGTCACGATTCAACTTAACCTGGATGTATACAACGAGCCGCTGCGCCAGTTCGCTGTTCAGATGGGAGAACTCCAGTTGATCGATGCGCGGATCGGAGATGATCCTGTCAAGTGGTCATTTCGTGGTACGGCAGAGGATGGCCACCATGAGTTGCTGTTGCCCGAGGCAATTCTCGGACAGAATCACCTGCTCGTGCTGCGTGCCACAGGCAAGATGCAGATGGGGCGCCGCTGGCATTTGCCCATGGTTCGACTGCCGGATGCTGTATGGCGCGAGGGAGAAATCCAGCTCATGCTTCCCGAGAGCGTGATGCTGAAGCGGTTGCAGGTGAGTGGTGGAAAGGTGACACGTGTTGTTCCTGCGGATGCCGGAGGTGAGAACCGTGTGATCCAGCTTTACCAGCCAGCTGCCGATATCGAGGTGGCTGTGGAGCGAAGAGATGAAGAGATTCAGCTGGAAACATCCCTCGAGATTGCGATTCTTCCCCCCCGAGTTACCGCACGATTCATCGCCAGTCTTTCTTCCAGTTTTGGTGCTCGGTTTGATGTTTCCGGTGCGATCGCGCCTGGTTGGATTGTTGATAGCGTGGAGACAGAGCCGGCGTCGTTAATTGACAGCTACGATATCGTGACTCCCGCCCAGGATGATTCCGGTGGCCGGTTACAGGTCCTGCTGAAACGTGCAATCAGCCTGGATCGTCCTGCCCGGCTTGTTGTTCGTGCCCACCGGCCTACGAATGCTACTGGTCTGGCTGGTGATATTCTCCAGCCGCTACGGATCGAGGATGTAGAACATGGTCGCCAGGTCGTTTCGGTTCGGGTGGATCCTTCATTCCAGCTGCAGCTTGAAGGAGATGCCGGACTGTTGCGATTGGAGAGAGAGGAATTGAGCGAGGAGGAGGCGACAGCAGTGAATGCCCAGGCGGCGGCACTTCTCTACCAGCAAAGTCCGGTGGCTGACAGGCTGGTCCTGTTTGTCCGACGTATTCAGCCTCGTTTCTCTGCCGAGATTGCCGTGCAGGCGGAAGTGGATGGGAACACTCTCAAGGAGCGATACCTGGTGAGCTGTACGCCCCGTTCCTCGTCGCTCAACCGACTGGTATTCCATTTCCATGAACCGCGAGATGAACTATTTCGCTGGCAATTGGTCAATCATCCAGCAGTGAGCCTTTCAGCCCGCAAGTTGACGGCCGAGGATCAGTCCGGGCTAGGGCTGGTTGGGGGAGAAACCTGGGAACTTGTCCTGCCTGAATCCATGGGCACACGATTTGACCTGGAACTCCAGCGTGAATCGGAGATCCAGGAGGCCAGTCGAGTGAGCCTGTTGATGCTCCCCGGAGCGACATCGCAGCTGGCTTCCCTGGCGATCCTGGCACGCGATGAAGGAAACCTCCAGATCGAGGCCAGGCGGCTCAAGCCGATTCCTCCCCAGGTTGTCCCGGTCGACACATATCTGCCGATCCGGGCGATGTACCGCTACCAGCCCTCTCTCGACAGTGATGTGATTCTTTCACACGACACGTCGTCCGAACAGAAATCGCTTGCCTGGGCCTGGCAGATGATGATGAGGTCGCGTTTCACGTCCAACGGTGTGATCCATCACCAGGTGAGCTATTTCATGGAAAATGTGGGACGACGACGTATCCGCTTTCTTCTTCCCGGAACGGTTGAAGACCTGCAGGTTCTTGTTGATGGTGAACAGGTAACGGTGAACAACGCGACGACGGCCAGGTCGTCAGTCATTGTGGCGCTGCCGGAGAAAAAACGATTTTGCACGGTTCAGCTGCATTACCGTGAACAGGGGGACCCTCTTGGGTCCATTTCCTCGCTTACCAGTCGTGCTCCTGAGCCGAATTGCCCTGTACTGGATGGCCGTTGGGAAGTCCTGCTGCCAGCCGGTTATCATCCGCTCGAGCAAGGTGTTGGTTTGAGCGGACATCAACGCCCTGTTTCCTGGGGGAAGCGGCTTTTTGGACCATTCTGGAGAGAATTCGATTCTGGGGTGGCCTTCGCGAATAAACAGTCCCCGCTCCAAAAATCTTTGCCGGCCTTGATCGAGCAGTCCGAAAAAACGATTCGTCAGCTCGATTCACTCCTGCAGGGAATTGTTAGCTCTGGCCAGCCAGCTGACTGGGGTGATTTGATTGCAGGATCAGGTCAGTTC
>JAPYUD010000244.1:0-5807 GCA_029936215.1 Pirellulaceae bacterium
CCCGTGAAGAGGTGGAGCAGCTGGCCCGCGAGCTTCTTGCCGATACGGTCGTCGAGCGGACCGTCGTCGGGGAGCTTGGAGAGGAACACCTGAATCGTCTTTCCGGCGACAACAGCCAGCTGGTTCACGTGTTGCTCAAGCCGGGCGTGATGGACCCGGTTGCCGAGAGCGCCCTGCAGGCAATGCAGGATTACGATTTTGATGTCGACTCGGTGAGGACCTTGCGGAAGTACTGGTTTGAAGATGTCGACCAGGAGGTAATTGACCAGCTCTGCAGCCAGGTACTTGCTAACGACTCCATCGAACAGGTCGTTCTCGGGCCGCTTAACCTCGAGCAGCTGGAACTGGGAGCGTCCTACGATTTTTCATTGCAGACGGTGCCCATCAGGGAGCTGACTGACGAGCAGCTTGAACAGTTGAGTCAGCAGGGGCAGCTCTACCTGACACTGGTGGAAATGCAGACGATCCAGTCCAGTGTCCGGGAACTGGGGCGGGATCCCACCGATGCGGAACTGGAAACGCTGGCGCAGACCTGGAGTGAACACTGCAGTCACAAGACGCTGGCAGGACGGATCGCCTACCGCGATGAGAATGGCGAACGGAATTTCGAGAACATGCTCAAGGAAACGATTTTTGCCGCCACCCAGGAAATCCGGAAACAGCTTGGTGAAGAGGATTGGTGTGTGAGCGTGTTCGAGGACAATGCCGGAATTGTTCGCTTCGACGACAAGTACAATGTCGTCTTCAAGGTGGAAACTCATAATCATCCCTCGGCGCTGGAACCGTACGGTGGGGCCAACACCGGGATTGGAGGGGTGATCCGCGATCCGCTGGGGACCGGGCTGGGTGCCAAGCCGGTCTGCAACACGGATGTCTTCTGCTTCGCCCCGCCAGATACTCCCCTCGATTCCCTGCCGGCCGGTGTCCTTCATCCACGCCGTGTGATGAAGGGAGTTGTTTCTGGAGTGCGAGATTACGGGAACCGGATGGGAATTCCCACCGTCAACGGGGCCCTCTATTTTGATCCCCGCTACCTTGGTAACCCCCTCGTCTACTGTGGCAACGTGGGGATCATCCCCCGTGAAAAATCGTTCAAGCAGACCTCTCCCGGAGACTGGGTTGTCACGATCGGTGGCCGTACCGGACGGGATGGAATTCATGGCGCGACTTTCAGCTCGGCAGAGTTGACCAGTGAAAGCGAAACGATTTCCGGTGGGGCGGTACAGATCGGCAACGCCATCACCGAGAAAATGTTGATGGATGTCCTGCTCGAGGCCCGTGACCGTGGCCTCTACAGCGCAGTGACCGATTGTGGCGCCGGTGGATTTTCCAGCGCGGTTGGTGAAATGGGAGAACATCTGGGGGTCGAGGTCGACCTGGAGAAAGCACCGCTCAAGTACAGCGGGCTCTCCTATACCGAGATCTGGATTTCCGAGGCCCAGGAGCGGATGGTCTTTTCGGTTCCCGACGAGCATTGGGAAGAATTCTTTGAGCTCTGTAAGTCGGAAGGGGTGGAAGCGACGATCATTGGCACATTTGTGGACAGTGGACGCCTGGTGCTCCGTTACATGGGACAGCAAGTGGCGGACCTGGACATGCAATTTGTCCATGGAGGGCGTCCCCCGGTGATCCGCGAGGCACTTTACGAGGCGCCGCCGGAAACTCCTTTCCAGGAGGATCAATTGCAGGGAGATGCCGGGATCTGGTTAACTGCGATCCTCGGGTCACTCAACGTTGCCAGCAAGGAATGGGTGATCCGCCAGTATGACCACGAAGTGCAGGGAGGGAGCGTGCTCAAGCCGCTCGTGGGAGTGAACAACGACGGACCCGGCGATGCGGCGGTGGTCCGTCCGATCCTCACGTCCCGCCGGGGCCTGGTTGTCAGTTGTGGGATGAACCCGTATTACGGCGACCTCGATACTTACCATATGGCGGCCAGCGCGATTGACGAGGCACTAAGAAACTGCGTGGCGGTCGGTGCCGACCCGGAGCGGATTGCCATCCTGGACAATTTCTGCTGGGGTTACACCGATCGTGCCGAGACCCTTGGTACGCTGGTCCGGGCCGCACTGGCATGTTATGACGTCGCCACGGCAATGCGAACACCCTTTATCAGCGGCAAGGACAGCCTTAATAACGAGTTCAGTTACCAGGATCAGGAGGGGGACCGGCAGACCATCTCGATCCCCTCGACACTGCTGATCAGTGCGCTGGGACAGGTAGACGATGTGGCGACCTGCGTCTCGATGGATCTCAAGGCGGCTGGCAACCTGGTTTACCAGGTCGGCCAGACACATGATGAGCTGGGTGGATCCCACCTGGGGCTGGTCAGCGGTGCAAGCGGGGGACGTGTGCCGAGGATGGATCCCGGAATTGCGCTGCCGACGTTCAAGGCAATTCACCAGGGAATCTGCCAGGGCCTGATCCGTTCCTGTCATGATCTGAGCGAGGGAGGACTGGCGGTGGCGGCAGCGGAAATGGCATTTGCCGGTGGACTTGGACTCCGCCTGGATGTTGCCGGGTTGTCAGAGCAGGTGGGAGAAGTGGCAGCCCTGTTTGCAGAATCCAACTCCCGGTTCCTCTGCGAGGTGACGGCGGACAATGCGGCAGCTTTCGAGGAACTGCTGGAAGGAATACCGCTGACCCGCCTGGGAGAGGTGGTGGATGATGGACAGCTTTCGATCGATGTCGAGGGCCGTCAGCTGCTTGCAAGGTCGCTGGAGGAGTTGAAGGAAGCCTGGCAACAACCGCTGCGGTGGTAGGCGATCCTGCGAGGACAGAAATAGAATAACAGGACCGGGAACGGATTCATCACGGGGAAAAATGATGGCAAAGCCACGCGTACTGGTGTTGCGGGCTCCCGGCACGAACTGTGACCGGGAGACAGCTTTTGCTTTTGAACTGGCTGGTGGAACAGCCGAGCGGGTTCACATTAATCGCATCCTGGAGCGACCCGATATAATGGAGGGTTTCCAGGTTCTCTGTGTTCCAGGGGGTTTCAGTTACGGGGATGATGTTGCTGCCGGGCGCATCCTGGCATCCCAGATTCGGCGCCATCTTTGGCAGACCATGGCGGACTTCAAGGATGCAGGTAAGCTGATCCTGGGGATCTGTAATGGCTTCCAGGTGCTGATCAAGTCCGGCATCCTGCTCGACGAGCAGCAGGACCAATCTGCTCCCGCGACTCTCACCTGGAACGATTCCGGGCGTTACGAGGATCGCTGGGTCCACCTCTCAACGGATGACAGTACCTGTGTTTTTCTGCGTGGCATCGAACAACTCTACCTGCCAGTCGCCCATGCAGAGGGCAAGTTCGTGCCGAGCAGCGAGGACAATATGCAGCAACTTGCCAGTGCCGGACAGTTGGCACTTCGTTACGAGAACGCCAATGGTACAGGCAACGGGGATGTGCATTTTCCTGCCAACCCGAATGGTTCGGTTGGGAACGTGGCAGGCATCTGTGACAGTACCGGGCGGGTCCTCGGATTAATGCCTCATCCGGAAAGGCACATCGACCCCACCCATCATCCGCGCTGGACGCGAGAGGGTCTCAAACCCGAAGGGGATGGGATGGCGATTTTCCGGAATGCCATCGACTTTTTTTCCTGAACTGCTCCCGGCAGCCGGTGCTTACTTGTCCAGATGAGTCTGGCAGCTTCCCTCGTCGCAGTTCATCCGGTATCGTCGCCTGGCGATAAAGCGGTAAATTGCCTGCCAGAGAGGTAAGGAAAAAGGCAGGTGCATCAGTGGCACCAGTATCCAGAGTCGTGGGAGCCTGCGTGTGATCAGGCGAAAGGCGGCTGCACCATGGTGAATCTTTCCCGATGGTTCGACCAGGTGCATCGCTTCCATCAATTCGTCGTGCGATAACGCCGGGAAGTCTGACTCGATCGTCGGATCGTGCAGCGACAGAAAACTGAGCCGGTTTTTTCCGTCCAGGCGTGCCAGTCGCCGTACCTGTCGACTGCAGAACTGGCAATGGCCGTCATAAATCACGACGCTTGCTTCCGGGTAATCGTTGGGGTCTGGCAGGCTGGCCATCAGCAGTGATCCATTTCCAGGGTTGTTTGGCAGGGGAGGGCACCGGCCGGGGTCTTACCCGTGATGCTCCCTGGTACTTAACGTTCCGTCTTACCTATCGGTTGAGGTAAGAGGTGTAATTCAGGGGTTCCCTGGATGGCAAGTAACTGGCGATTGACTGGGATTTCCGTGTGGCTCTGAACGTCTCCATTGACCCACTTGATCTCGAGTTTCTCTACTCTTTGGGACTCGCCCAGGCCGATCAAAAGCTGCCGCTGGTTACTTGCCAGGTACCCATCTCCAGCAGTCAGCTGCCTGACAAGTTCTCGTGGTTTTTCTCCGCCGATCGTCACGGTAACACGGGTGCCGATCGCATCTCGCTGGACGCTGCGTCCCCGCAATTGCAGGGCAAGGTAGTTGCCTACCTCGGGTGTCTGGTTGACCAGCACGGCTACCGGGGCATCCAGGTGCGAAACGATGAAATCGGGTTTTCCATCACGGTCCAGGTCTCCCACGCTGAGCCCTCTTCCAAGCAGCTTCCGCTGAAAGTAGTCACCCGCCTGTTCCCCCCGGTCAACGTAGATGCCACCGGCATTCCCCAGGTACTGGGGCTGCATCTGGAAGGGGGATCCCTTGTAGCTGTAGTCATCCACGTGACCGTTAGCGATCACCAGGTCAGGGTGCCCGTCCAGTTGGGCGTCAAGGAACTGGGTGCCGAATCCAAGCAGGTTGAAACTCGGTTCCCGTAACTCTGCCTGGCGGGTGCCGTCACGGAATATTCCAGCTGATTGCTGGACGTAGAGCGTGTTGGATTCCTTGTAGAAGTTCGTCACGTGCATGTCCAGTTGGCCATCGGCGTCGGCATCGTCCAGGGCGATTCCCATACAGGCCTGGGCTTTCCCATCACGGTCATAGGCCAGCCCGCTGATCACCGCCTGTTCCACCAGGTCGATGGGTTCTCCAGGTTCACCACGATTGGTGAAATAGAAGTTTGCTGTCATGTCGTTGGCGATGAACAGGCTCAGCATGCCGGAACCATGAAAGTCAGCTGCCACGATACCGAGCCCCTTCCCGTCCGCCATGGTAATCCCGGATTCCCCGGTGACATCCTGGAATGTCCCGTTTCCCAGGTTCAATAACAGACGGTCTTGTTGAGCGTCGAACTCGGTGGGCGAGCAGGACCGGGCCCGTCCGCTGTCCCTGTCGCAGATCAGGTCAAAAACATCCTCGCCAGCCAGGTAATTTACCTCGTACAGGTCGGCAAGCCCGTCCCCGTTCAGATCCGCCAGCAGGCAGCTAGTCGTCCAGCGTTCTCCGCCGATTGCGGCCTCAACGGCCACGTCATCAAATGTGCCGTCGCCGTTATTTCGGTAAAGCCTGTTTTCGCCGACGTTGCCCAGGTAGATATCCGGGAACCCGTCATTGTCAAAGTCACCGACCTGGACTCCCTGGCTGAAGCGGTTGTCTCCCAAGCCCGCTTCCCTGGTCACATCCTCGAATCTGCCGTCACCGAGATTGCGAAATAACCGGTCCCGGTACTGCTGCTGGTCCGGGTCAGGTGGCCAGTTGCATCCCTGGGTAAGGTAAATGTCGGGCCAGAGGTCGCCGTCAAAATCCAGCACCGCAGCGCCACCGCCGGTGAACTCGAACATTCGCCTTCCCTCGGTGGCAGGGTCATCCGAGTTGAAATAGGTAAAGTCAATTCCCGCCTGACTGGCGATATCGTGAAAGAGTACCTGTCTGTCATTGTTACTGACCGGTGTCTGCCTCGGCAGAATGGCCTGCTG
>JAPYUD010000245.1:0-5776 GCA_029936215.1 Pirellulaceae bacterium
GCCAGATGGCCGAGACGGAACTTGAACGGGTGATGGTGGATTTCGTGGATCACCGTTTTGATGTCCTGGTGGCGACCACGATCGTGGAGAACGGGCTCGATATTCCCAATGCAAATACCATTTTCATTGATGAGGCGGACCGTTACGGGCTGGCCGATCTGCACCAGCTGCGGGGGCGGGTGGGGCGTTACAAGCACCGAGCCTCCTGTTACCTGCTGGTCGATTCAGGAAAGTCAATTTCCCCCAATGCCGCGCGCCGACTGCGGGCGATCGAGGAATACAGCCAGATGGGTGCTGGATTTGCGATCGCCATGCGAGACCTGGAAATCAGGGGTGCCGGCAACCTGCTGGGATCTCAGCAGAGCGGACATATTGCCACGGTTGGCTATGAACTCTACTGCCAATTGATGGAGACAGCGGTACGGAAGCTGAAGAAACTGCCACCACGGATTGCGATCGATGTGGACGTGGACCTGCCCGGGGAGAGTTTCCTGCCAGCGGAGTACGTTGGTGATATTCGCAGCCGCATTGACCTCTATCGACGCTTTGCACGCATTGATTCCCCGGAGGCGGTAGAGAGTCTGCGAGAGGAAATGCTGGATCGCTTTGGGCCCCTGGTCCCACCCGTTGAGCGAATGCTGGAAATTGCCTCCCTGCGACTGGAAGCAGCTCGTTGGCAGGTGATGTCGATTGGCAGTGAAAAAGGGTTCCTCGTTTTGCGTTATGCAGCCCGGCAGCGGATCGATGAGCTGGCCAGGTACCACCCGGGACAGTTGAGAATCGTGGATGGTGAGAGTGCCTATTTTCCTTTACCGGAAGGTGTAACAGGCAGTGATTTGTTGCAATTGGCAGAATTGGTGTTGCGACCTCTCGTGACGGAACCCTAAAATCCTGCCCCACGCCGCCCCCGGGCTTGTCTGGTCCATTGTCATTTTATTTCCTGTGGAGGAGAGCATGGAGTTCATCTCCAATCGCCCTGTCCTAGTTGTCCTGATGGGCTGCATGCTGGCTGCTCCATTGGTGGCCAGCGATGAAGATGGATCTCCCAGTCAGCTGGATGGGACCGAGATTCTTGCCATCGTTGGTGACCAGCATGTCCTCCGCGGTGATGTGATGCCGCGGGTCCGGATGGTGATGCAGCCGGTCCTGGTGAAGATGTCTGCTGAAGAACGTTACCTGCAACGGAAAGAAATTGCACAGCAGGAGAGCATGTTACTGCAACAGATGGTGATGCAGGCAGTGGAGACCAAGCTCCTCTATATGGCATTCCTGCAGAGCCTGACGCCCGAACAACGTGAAACGGCTCACGAGACGATTGACGCCAAGGTGGAGGAGATGTTCGAGAATGCCGTGCTGGAGATGCTCACCAAGATCGCCGTGGCGGACAAGAAGAAAACCCGGGAACTTTTCCGTTCGGCCCCGCAGGTCGCTCAGCTGGCGAGGCTGATGAATATTGCGGGGAGTGATACGATTGCCGAACTGGATCAGCAGTTGAGGCCCTTCCAGACCTCGGTGGAACTGGAGAGGGGAGCCTTCAAGGAGGAGAACCTGGGGCGGTCCTATCTCAGCGACCGGATCCGCAAGCGGCCGGAGATCAATCATCGGGAAATGCTGGAGTATTACCGTGTCAACCAGGTGAACTACGAGATCGAATCCGCCGCGCGCTGGGAACAGCTGTCGGTCCACTTTGAAGAATTTGATTCCAGGAAGGACGCCTACTCGGCAATTGCCCAGATGGGGAACGAGGTTTTGAGGGGTGCCAAGCTGAGGGCAATCGCCCAGCGCAGCAGCCAGGAGTCAAGGGCGGCCCAGGGTGGGCTGCACGAGTGGACTGTCCAGGGGAGCCTGGTCTCGAAGCCGCTTGACCAGGCAGTCTTCAACCTGCCGTCGGACAAGCTCAGTCGTATCATCGAGGATGACCGGGGTTTCCACATTATCCGTGTGCTGGAACGTCGCGAGGCGGGTCGCGTCTCCTTCCAGGATGCGCAAAAGGAGATCAAGGAGAAGTTGCGAGGACGCAAGCAACAGGAACAGATCGAGAAGCTGCTCAAGGAACTCCGCGACGCGATCCCGATCTGGACCGTGTATTCTGACGGGTAAAGCAGTTTCAGTCTCTCTCCCGTTTCTCATCGTTTCTCCATGCCCTCCCTTCCCGAATCATGCCGATTGAACGTGGAACTGAAGGCACGGGTGCATGATCTCCAGCTGGCACGAGCGGTCGCCAGGCAACTTGCCACGCGGCCGCTTGAGAAGCTTGGCCAGCGAGACACCTATTTCCACTGCCCCACGGGCCGCTTCAAGCTGCGTGAGATGGATCAACAGCCAGGCCAGCTGATCTGGTACCAGCGGGCGAGCGAGCAGCAGGCTCGTTCCAGCCACTACATGCTGGTGGATGTTGCCGACCCGCACCGAATGCGGAACCTGCTGACAGTCATGCTCGGTATTCGTGCCGTCGTCAAAAAAAAACGCGAAGTTTACTTCTACCACAATGTCCGTATTCACCTTGACCAGGTCCATTCGCTGGGAACATTCCTGGAGTTTGAGGCAGTGCTGGAACATCCCGACCATATTCCGGAGGGACACAGGCAACTGGCATTTCTCCGAGGCCAGTTTTCAATTGCCCAAGAGGACCTGCTGGAAGGATCCTACGGGGAGATGGTGGAGCAGGCGGGGGAGTGAGAATTGTCACGAGAAATCGTCGTCGGTGACTATTGTTCGACCGGTGAGGCAGGTAGATTGTTGGGGCAGGGTGTGTTTTGCCTGGCAGCCAGCCAGGAAAAGGTGATTGGATTTACCAGCTAAGGATGGGCAATAATGACTGAAGCGGCACGTTTAACGGTGGGGGAGGAGGAACTCGAGCTTCCGGTTATCACGGGAACGGAAAATGAACGCGGGCTGGATATTTCCCGGTTGCGCTCCGACGCCGGGCTGATCACGATCGACGAGGGTTTCGTCAATACCGGGTCGACGACAAGCGGAATCACTTTCCTCAACGGGGAAGAGGGCATCCTCAGGTACCGTGGTTACCGGATCGAGGAAATTGCTGCGAATTGTGATTTCCTCGAGACCTGCTACCTGCTGATCTACGGCGAGTTGCCAAAGAGCGAGGAGCTGGGCGTTTTTCGTTCTTCGATCCGCCGTCACACGATGCTTCACGAGGACATGAGGTCCTTCTACAACGGCTTTCCGCGCGACGCTCACCCAATGGCGATCCTTTCTTCAGTGGTGGGAGCACTCTCAACCTTCTACCAGGATTCCCTGGACCCGCACGACCCGAGACAGGTCGAGGTCTCGATTCATCGCTTGATTGCGAAGTTGCCGACGATTGCTGCCTACAGCTACAAGAAATCATTCGGACAGCCGTTTGTTTACCCGCAGAATGACCAAAACTACTGCCAGAATTTTCTGCAGATGATGTTTGCCGTTCCGACCGAGCCTTACGAGCAGGATCCGGATTTTGTCGATGCGCTGAACCTGTTGCTGATCGTGCACGCTGACCATGAACAGAACTGCAGTACCTCCACCGTCCGCATGGTTGGCTCGGCAAACTCGAACCTGTTTGCCTCGATCGCGGCAGGGATCTGTGCGCTCTGGGGCCCGCTGCACGGAGGGGCAAACGAGGCCTGTGTGAACATGCTCGAGCAGATCATCGAGGATGGAGGAGATGTCCAGAAGTACGTGGACATGGCCAAGGACAAGAACAGTGGATTCCGGCTGATGGGTTTTGGACACCGGGTCTACAAGAACCATGATCCACGAGCCCGGATTATCAAGACTGCCTGCGATCGCCTGCTGGATAAAATGGAGACCAGGGACCCGCTTTTCGATGTGGCCCAGCAGCTCGAAGAAGTTGCCCTGAAGGATCCCTATTTTATCGAGAAGCGGCTTTATCCAAACGTCGATTTTTATTCCGGCGTGATTTACCGGGCACTCGGAATCCCACCGCAGATGTTTACCGTGCTGTTTGCCATCGGGCGGCTGCCAGGCTGGATCGCCCACTGGGTGGAAATGCACGCTTCAGAGACGAAGAGAATCTGCCGGCCGCGACAGGTCTATACGGGACCGACGGAACGAGAATTCGTGGCGGTCGACGACCGCTAGGCTTCCGTTCCTACCAGTCTCCCACGCTGCCATCCTGGTAGTAGACGCGCTGGGGCAATTCCTGCTCGAAAGGGTGCTTGCGAACCTCCTCCTCGTCGATCTCGATCCCCAGGCCCGGTCTCGTGTTGGGCTCGACAAGCTGCCCGTCGGGATCGATGACAAATCCCTCCTGGACAATGTCTGCCCGCCAGGGGACGTCATCGCTTACCGTCTCACAGATGATATAAGAGGGCTGGGAAAAGCCGAATTCCAGCGAGGCAGCAGTGCTCACAGGTCCCTGGGGATTGTGAGGAGCCAGTGCGATCCGGTATGCGTCGGCCAACGCCGCAATCCGTCGCGCCTCGCTGAAACCGCCGCAGTGTGTTATGTCCAACTGGCAGATATCACAACCTCGCTGCTGGAAAAGATCGCGAAAAGCCTGCAAGTGGGTCAGCCGTTCACCGGTGGCAACCGGTGTTGTCAGTGCCGCGTTGATCATCGCCAGGCCCTCGATATTCTCCGGCCAACAGGGCTCCTCGAAGAAGTAAAGCCCGTACGGTTCCAGGGCCTTGCCGAACTTGAGTCCCATCGCCGGCGAGGGGCGGGCATGGCAGTCGACCATGATGTCGATCGTCTCTCCCACTGCCTCCCGCATCGCCTGCACGGCGGCCTCGGCGGCACGGACCGGCTTGAGTCCCTCGATCGGCATGGTGGGAGGGACCGCCATGCACTTGAAGGCAGTGAAACCTTTCTCGACAGCCTCGCATGCATGCTCAGCAAAACGACTGGCATCGTCCTCGGCGGTCTCGTAAAAATCCTCCATCTTGCCGCCACCGAGGTGACAGTAAGTCCGGATCGTATCCCGCACCGGACCTCCCCATAACTGGGAACAGGGCTGGGAGCTGATTTTTCCGGCGATGTCCCAGAGGGCAATGTCGATCCCGGCGATCGCTGTGCTGCGGACAATGCCATTCCCATGCCAGAAGTGCTGGCGATACATGGTCTGCCAGACATGTTCAATGCGGCGGGGATCCTCTCCCACCACCAGTTCGGCGAGATCCTCGATGGCTCCCACGATACTTCGGGTGTGCCATTCCAGCGTGGCCTCTCCCCAGCCATAAAGTCCTGGCTGGTCGGTGAGGACCTTGACGAAAACCCAGTTTCGCATGCGGGCATGACAGACGTGGGTTTCAATGGCGGTGATTCGCATCAGGTCTCTTTCGCTGGGGAACGATCGCGGAGGATCTTCTCACTCTATCCAGTCAGCAATTCTCTCGGCAAGGTGGGTAGTCAGTTCCTCCAGGCATCCTGCCTCTAAAACAGCGACCGTTTCCTGGTAAATCCCCTTGCCATAACTCTCGTCCGGTACCAGGTAGGAAGGGCCCCAGGGTCCCGTGTTACTGGCAATCAAAAGTGGTAGCTCGGGAAAACGGGCACGCAGTTCCTGCTGAAGCTGCTGGTAGGGTTCTCCCGGCAGCAGCAGCCAGATCGCATCGCCCAGCTGCCAGGCATGGACCTGGTAGGGATAATTCTCTCCGGGGGGAAGTTCGGCAAGCTTGGCCAGCAACCGCCGATCGCGTTCAGCCATGGCACGGCAGTGCTGAGCATGTGGGAGATCCTCGCTGAGGCGGGCTTCTTCTTCCTGCTGTTGCCATTGCTCAAGCCGCTGCTCGACCGCTTCGGCGTGCTCCAGCTC
>JAPYUD010000246.1:0-5769 GCA_029936215.1 Pirellulaceae bacterium
GATCGCAACACTCCTTGCACTGCATCTCACCCATTCATCCAAACAGCCCATGCTGGACCTCGCCGATTGGCTGAAATGGACGATGGCCGGATTCGTCTGGCTATCGGTTGCTTCCACCGTCTACTCCGGGGCGGTTTATGTTTTGGCCGCAGGTCGCCTGATGCACACAACCCCGGATGATGATTCGTCTGAATCGTCCTAGGGGGTTGCCTGTCCATGAGCGAGAATGTTCTTACCGCGATCCTCGCGAGTGGCACACTTGCCACCTGGGGTTGGCTTGTTGCACGGGCCATCTCAGACGAGCCTGTTCTCCCCCTTCGCCCGTCGAGCGAGACTGCCGCCTGGGGGCCCCAGCATGTGGCATTCGGCCTCCTCAGCGTCGTCCTGTTCCAGGTTATCGCCCACTCAATATTTGTTGCATTGCGGCCCTTTCCAGATGACCTTGCCGAAGTTCCCCTTGTTGAGCAGGCCAAGCTGCAATTGGTAGTTTCATTTGCCTCGCTCCTTGCCGCCGTGTTCTCTCTCTGGTTTATCACTCAGACCACGCGCAACACGATCAGCGACGTCGGGATGGGATTCCGCCCACTGTTGACCGGCATCCTCTTCGGGCTAATCGGGTTTTTCTGTTTTGCGGCGCCGTCCTATATCCTCAACATGCTCCTGCAGTCGCTGGATCAACGTATCCACCCGGTAGTCGAATCGCTTCTCAACAGCAGGGACATGCCGTTTTTCGCCTATTCCTGCATCAGCGTTGTTCTTCTCTCACCACTTTACGAGGAGATCATCTGCCGGCTGATTCTGCAGGGCTGGTTGCAGGCGGTTTTTGCCGGTCAACGCAACCGCAACGGTACGTTCGCATCGCAACGTGTCCTTCTGAATCTCCAGGATGGTGAAACCGCGGACGAATTCAAACTTCGGATCAAGGACTCGCTGCTCCAGGCCGAGATCCTTCAGGACCCCTCCGATCCACCCTCTCCCCGACCGACCTGCTGGGCAAGCATCCTTCTCTCTTCTTTTTTCTTCGCCATCCTTCACCTCGGGGCGGGCTGGGCGTCAGTCATCTCCCTGTTCCTGTTCGCCATCGGCCTCGGGCTGGTGTACCAGAGAACTGGCCGGTTACTCCCTTGCATCGTGATGCACATGACTCTCAATGCTTTCACCATGTCGATGCTCTACCTTGAAATAACCGGCTAAGACACCCGGCATCGGCCTCTACCCCGGTCGCTGTCGCTTCCTATAATGGCGATTTGCTCGGCACCTGACCTCGAGTCCCAGGGAGTTACATACATGGCTGTCGGTTTTGGCATCATCGGTTGTGGCATGATCGCGGGTTTTCACCAGAAGGCAATCGCGGATATCCGCGGTGCCCGGGTCGTCGCCTGTTACGACACATTCCCTTCCGCCGCGGAAAGATTCGCATCCAGCAACAACTGCACGGCCTACCAGGACCTGGCTACCATGCTGGCCGATCCCGCCGTCGATGTTGTCACCATCTGCACACCCAGCGGAGCGCACCTGGAACCCGCCCTTGCCGCGGCGGGTGCCGGCAAGCACGTGATCGTGGAAAAGCCACTTGAAATCACGCTCCAGCGATGCGACCGCATCATCGATGCCTGTCGCCGCAATGGTGTCACCCTGGGAACCATTTTCCCATCCCGCTTTCACGACTCCTCCCTTCATCTCAAGAAAGCAATTGATGCGGGTCGGTTCGGCCGCCTTTCAATGGGGGACGCTTATGTCAAGTGGTATCGCACCCAACAGTATTACGACAGCGGCGCCTGGCGTGGCACGTGGAAACTCGACGGCGGCGGTGCTTTGATGAACCAGGCAATCCACAGCGTCGACCTTTTAACATGGCTGATGGGCCCGGTCGTGGAGATCTCCGCACACATCGACATGCTCGCCCACAAGAGAATTGAGGTGGAGGACGTTGCTGTGGCAACCCTCCGTTTTGCTAATGGAGCCCTGGGCGTCATCGAGGCAACCACTGCAGCTTATCCTGGGGCACTCAAGCGAATCGAGATTCACGGAACTGGCGGATCGGCGATCATCGAAGAAGAGGACATCAAGGCCTGGGATTTCTCTCGGGCGGCGAGGGGAGACAAGGCCCTGCTGGAAAACATGTCGGGTCGAACGCAGACCGGCGGTGGCGCTGCGGATCCCTCCGCGATTGGCCACCATGGCCACACGCTTCTCTTCCGTGATGTCCTCAAGGCCATTCGAAACGGAACGACACCATCGATTGACGGGCACGAGGGCAGGAGAAGCGTGGAAATTATCCTGGCAATCTACAAGGCTGCTGAAACCGGCCGCACCATCACGTTGCCGCTTGCGCGGGACCCAGTCCTCAAGGCCCGGAAAACCGGCGTCGCCACCTGAAGCGGATTCGGTGTACAATCCGCACCGCGGAAACAGTTCCCACTCCCTTCGCCGGATCCATCATGCAGGGACGCAGGATCATTGACTGGCTGGTTTACCTGGCGGTAAGAGTGTTTCTCTGCATCCTTCAGACGCTACAGATGCCCACCTGCCACCGCGTTGCCCGGTGGCTTGCCTGGCTTGCGACTGACGTCCTGCATGTCCGCCGCGAGGTGATCGACGGAAATCTCCGGAGCATCTATCCGGCCATGGAATCGCACCAGCGCCAGGACCTCGCCAGGGCCATGTGGGAACACCTTTTTCTGATGATATGCGAGATCGCCCACGCGCCGCGCAAGATTCACCGCACCAACTGGCGGCGGTTTTTTTCAATGCACCAAAACCGGCAGATGATGGAGTTCTTCCTCGATGCGCGTCCGACGATCGTTGTTTCAGGCCATTTTGGCAATTTTGAAATGGCAGGTTTTGTTGCCGGTCTGCTTGGGTTCCCCAGTTACACCATCATCCGTCCGCTGGACAATCAATACCTAAACGAGTATGTGAACCGTTTCCGTTCAATGCATGGCCAGTACATCCTGGAAAAACAGGGCAGCTCGATTCAGGCTGAAGCGGTCCTCCAGAAAGGTGGCATGCTTGCCCTCCTTGGAGATCAACACGCCGGCCCGCGTGGCTGCTGGGTCGAATTCCTGGGTCGCCCTGCATCCTGCCACAAGGCACTTGCCGTTTTCTCTCTTGCCATCGATGCCCCACTGCTAGTCTGTTATGCGCGGCGGGCCAGCCAGCCCATGCAATTCGAGGTCGGACTGGTTGCCGCCTCCGATCCGCTTGTCCATCACGACCGCTGCCAAAGCGTCCGGACCCTGACAATGTGGTATAACGCCATGCTGGAAACGGTGATCCGGCGTAACCCGGAACAATACTGGTGGGTTCATCGTCGCTGGAAGGGGAAACCCCCGGCACGTTGGAAGGGAACCCGGGTCGCCTAGACGGACGGTCATCGAGGGAGCGAGAATTTGACTGGTCAATGGCATAATCTGACGACCGTCGATCAATGCACCCCAGGTGCTGCTCGGGAACTGATCGTCGCCGGGCGAGTGATTGCTCTTTATTGCGTGGATGGAGAATACCACGCCATGGACGGTATCTGCCCACACCAGGGGGGACCCCTTGGAAAGGGAGACCTCAACGGATGCATCGTTACCTGCCCCTGGCATGGCTGGCAATACAACGTGGTCAACGGCCAACACGAGACCACGCCCCTGCGCCACCCCACCCTCCCGGTGCGCATTGAGGGGGACCAGATCATGGTCTGCTTGCCCGATGATTGAATGCCGCCACTTCAACAACTCGGACCCGCCCGCAATCGCCAGCTTCTGGCATCGGCATCCACTCCAGGGCCTCGCCCGCCCGATGACGCCCTCGGTCCTGGACCAGGTGGTACTGGGAAAGCTCCATTTTCGCGCCGACCAGCTGCTCCTGGCAGTCGATGGAAAACACCTACTTGGCCTTGCCCACCTCATCCCTCCTACCCCGCCGAACGAGACACCGGTTCCGCCAACACTAAACATGCTGCTCGTCGATCCGGATTGTGATCACCCCCAGGAGGTTGCCGACACACTGCTCCAGACGGGCCTTGTGAAATACCAAGGCGAGGTCTTCACGGCTCGCGCTTTCAGCCCGAACCTCTTCTATACCGGACTCTACGGCGGCACGTGCTTTCCGGGGTTACTGGAATCCGACTCGCTCGTGATCCAGGCCCTCTCTCGCAGTGGCTTCCAGGTCACCCACCGCCGTGGCATCTTCCGTGCCCTCGCATCCCGCGTTTCATTCCCAACGGACCAGGCCACCCGGCAACTACGGCGGACCTCCCAGGCGAAAACCCAACCTATTCTGCAGGAAGCTGACTGGCACAAGGCAAATGTCCGTTCGCACCTGCAACGGAGCCTGATCCAACTCGAGTCCTCTCGAGACGGGGTTCTCCTGGGCCAGATCGAAACCTGGGACCCCAACCCTCTTGCGAACGACTGGAGCGGGCCTGCAATCGGGATTCATCAGCTACAAACCAATGGCGGCGACAATCGCGAGATCGTATCACGGGCCCTCGTGGCCGAGGCGATTTCCTTTATCCGGCGGACACAGTCGGAGTACATCGAAATCCACGATGACCTGCTCGCCGCCAGCGAGCTTGAGGGCTTCGGATTCGAACTGGTCGACCAGGGTCTCGAGATGGAACGGCGGCACGCCTAACGACTCCCCTCGAAGAGGTCTCTCCCTGCCACCAGGCTTTTCATTTTTGCATCCGCAACGCTCCGCGGCAGCATCCAGAATCCGCAGTCGGGGTGGACATAGTGAATTCGTTCCTGGCCAAGCACTTCGGCCGCATGCTCGATCCGAGTTGCTACCTGTTCCGGCGTTTCCACCACGTTATCCTTGATGTCGATCACCCCGATTCCCAGTCCAATTCCCGGCCGCACCTCCCGCAGCATTTCCAGTTCGCCCTCCGGGCGGCGAGCTACTTCCAGGATGACGTGGCCAACATCCAGAGAATTGAGGAACTCGACCAGCTTCTCGTAGGTCCCCTGCTGGATCATCTGTCCGCCGTAATTCCCAAAGCAGAGATGCACTGCCTTCTCGCCCTGTACTCCCTCGAGCACGCGGTTGATACCTGCGGCGGCGATTGGACCATCCTCCTCGTGCCCCGTCACGTTCGCCTCGTCCACCTGGATCACTTCTGCATCAATATCCAGCAGTTGATCCCTGAGTAGATCACCAAGTGCCATTACCAGGGATTCGAGATCGCCATAGTGGGCATCTGCCAGCATCTTGGCCAGCATGTAGGGGCTGGTAACGGTAAATTTCTTCGGCAACTGGGTGAGGTCCCTGTAAAGCTGGTAATCCTCCTGCAGGTCCAGTGTTCCGGCCGACAGGTCATCCACCACGATGCCTGGGGGCTTGGCCCGGAATGCATTCCCCGGCTTTCCCTTCCAACTCTGAAGTTGTTCAGCTGTCAGGAACGGGTTGACACCTCCCAACGGCCGGACAAAGTAGTCGATCATTCCATTCGTCTCGGCATGGTTGACATCCCAGCGGTAGAGTTCGCCGTCCGCCACCACGTCAATCCCCGCCATTTCCTGGGTCTTGATCACCGCCAGCATCGCATCCCGCAGGCTCTCGCGCGAGCTGAATGCAGGCAACCACGAAGGTACCGGATAACTCCCCACGACCGTTGTCTTGATCATCGCCGCTTACTCCTCAAGTCCCAGTGAGGCAAAGTCCCACGCATCGGCGGGCGTCCACTCTTCTATATCGGGTACCACCTCGAATCCGAAACCAGCACATCGAAGCGATCCAACCTGGAAACATCCGTCCACGATACGGGGACCGACCGAA
>JAPYUD010000247.1:0-5736 GCA_029936215.1 Pirellulaceae bacterium
CCTCATCCTCCGCCACGCCGGGGCCGTCTCCTCGTCCTCCGCCACGCCAGCAGTCTCCGACGAGCGGAATGAGACACTCCGAATCCAGCTCCAGGGTGCCAGCGTCCCCCGGACGAACAGCCTCCCTGCCGAGCAGTCACCTTCCGGGGTCCTGGAGATTCCCGGCACGGCGACGGCCACCACGCCAGCCCCGGAGGCACCGTCATCCGACACGGCCCAGGAGCTGCCCGGAATTACCCTCCTGCCTCCTGAAGGCCCGCTTCCACCGCTTCCAGCCAGGCCGCCCACGACATTCCAGCCTCCCACGACTACCACGGCGCCGCTCCCGCCCGAGCTCGTGATCGAGGCAGACGAGGAGCCTGGCACGGAGATTTTCCCCACGACTCTCAGCGCGCTGCTGCAGGACGCTGCCGGGGAGGACGTGGACAACCCGATCCTCGAATGCCGGAGCGTGAGTTGCGAGGAGACGATTCGACAGTTACGTCCCACGGTGATCTCTTCTATCTCGCTGGACATTACCCCCTCGTTCAATCCCAATCTCAGTGACCCTCCTCCCCGGCTGCAGGAGGATGTTCGCAACTGGACCGACCGGCAGGGAATGGCGATTGCCACTGGCCAGCTGGCGGACTTGAAGTTTGGCCGGGTGGTGATCCAGCTGGAAGACGGCAGCCAGCAGGTCTTTCCTATTGATCAACTGAGCGACAACGACCGCTGCTACGTGTCGGACACCTGGGGCTTCCCGCTCGATTGCCAGCTTGTACACGATCATTCAGGTGGTCGAGATTTCACCCCGATCACGCTCAGCTGGACCGCATCCGCACTCTGCAAGCAACCTGGTTTTTTTGAGGACGAGCTGCTTGAACGATATGGCTTCACCGCCGGCCCCTGGATACAGCCTTTTCGTAGCGGCATACACTTCCTGGTCGACATGGCAATCATCCCCTACCGGGCAGGTATCCATCCCCACAATGAGTGCATTTACACGCTTGGCTTCTTCCGTCCTGGATCCCCGGCACCGACGATCCGGCCCGGCTTCCCGATCAGCGTCAAGGGAGGTCTCTGGCAAGCTGGTGTCCTGACCGGCGGCTTCTACATGCTTCCCTAACGCATCGCAGCGGGTGGATCTCCAGGCTCTAGCCTCCCCGGCAGACCCCATCACCGCAGGCGGGACGTCCACAACCTGCCACAGGCAGTGATCCTGTCGACTGGGCCGAATGAGCGGCCGGGACACTAAACTGCCGGGTCAAATGCGAACTGCCACAATCGGGGCACTCCTGGTCCTGGTCGCCTCGGACAAGGATCTCGAACTCCACTTCACAATTGTCACAGCTGTACTCGTAAATTGGCATGATTCACCAGGCGAAGTTCAGTTTCCCTGTTCGCGGATATCGGCTCTCCAGAATGCCATTGTATAATTGATATCCGCGGGCCAGCAATGCCTGGAAATTGCCAAGTATGGACATCCTGACACGAAAACAATCTCGCCTGGTCGATCAACTCGCCATGCGTGACCACGGAATCCCCAGCCTGGTCCTGATGGAACAGGCTGGCAGGGAATCTGCACGGCTACTGGATCAGCTTCATCGTGCCGACGATCCTCGCCATGTCGTGATTCTTTGTGGAAAGGGCAACAACGGTGGCGACGGCCTCGTCATGGCCCGCCACCTGGAGCAACTCCAGTACCGCGTGGAAGTGATCCTTGGCCATCCTGATGCCCAGCTTTCCACCGACACCGCGGCCAACCTGCAGCGGCTGACCGAAAGCGATCAATCCGGGATCACGCTGCACCGGCTGGAAACCACCCTGGAGAACCTGGCCCGGCTGGACAAGCAACTCGACGGAGCCTGCTGGTATGTCGACGCGCTGCTTGGCACAGGCAGCCAGGGCAACCCCCGCCCACCGAGCGACGATGCCATTCGCTGGCTCAACCAGAAACCGGCACGCCGCGTGGCACTCGACATCCCCAGTGGCCTGGACTGTGACAGTGGCGAGCCTGGTACTCCCTGCCTCGAGGCAGAACAGACTTTCACTTTTGTCGCTGCCAAGCCTGGACTGCTCCTCCCGGCAAGCCAGCCACTGATCGGCACCCTCCATGTGATCGATATTGGCATCCCTCAGGAGCTCCTCAATACGATCATGGCAGGGTCCACATCGTAAGGTCCGGCGGCACCTGTGTGCCATCCCGGAGTCGCTGGTCAGGGAAGACGACTGACGCCCACCGGCCGGTCCAGTCCTGCTGCCGGCTGACCCGGGATCCCATCCATCGCTCGCTCCTGGTAGATCACCAGTGCATGCAGGGCGTGGCCCAGCGGCCCGATGGACCACTCCTGTTGACGGCCGTTCCACAACAAATCAACGAGGTACTGGACCGAGTTGATAACCCGGGGGTCCTCGAGTTGCTCGACAGGGAGAGAGAAGGCCAGCCACTCGAGCAGGTGTCCAGTGGTTCGCAGCCGCTCTGCCTGGTCTGCTGCCTGGCCTCGCCCGGCAAACCAGCTCGTGCTGTAGCTCCCGTCCGTGTTCTGCAGCCTTAAAGTGTACTGCTGGTATTGCTCGACCTGCCGGGCTGCCCTCAACCACTGGCCATCCACCGGCTGTTCTCTCTGCTTTCGCTTCTGTACCGCGTAGCTCAATCCCATCAGGCGATGGGATCCTCCGCAGGCGGCCCCGTTGACCGGCTGGGCAAGCTCCTCCTGGATCAGGCGCTCAATCGTCCAGTTCTCTCCCCGATCGTTTTTCCAGCGGCTCTGACTGGGGAGGTAATGTGCCAACCCGATCAGCTTGAAGGTGAGTTCCTGCCCACCGATACAGGTCCGTTGCTCGTGCCGAACCAGGTCTGCCACGGTAAAATCATTTCCCGAGACCTTGACCCCGTATTCTGCTCGCACCCGCGACTGGGCAAGCATCGAGAGCAACTGGCCAGGGTGTCCTTCCAGCCCTGGCCCCTGTCGGGGTGCCGGCAACGATCCCTGGATCTCCAGCAGTCGCATGCCCCGTGCTGGCTGGTTCCAGCAGAGCCAGCCAATCGCATTCACCCGGCGATCGCCCGCGGCCAGTTCCGTATCGACACCGAAAGCAACAAGGCTATGCATCACCGACCAGGGAGATTTCTCTGCCACGTTGATTGGCCGCTGGTAGTAATATGCCAGGGTGCGGCGAATTTCGGGCTGGAGCGACTGGAGCCTGAGAGAGAGCTGCCCCCTGGTCGCGGGAGGGAGTTCCGGGAGCTGCTGGCCCACGGCATCGCCGGCGAGCGAAAGCGGAAGAGAGAGGCAGAACAGGATCATCCACAACGGCCGTGTCATCTGCTGACTCCCGGTCGGCACGCGGCCCGCTTCAGCGGCACGCTAGAACCAGTTCCAGGGCATCAGGTCGCCGATCGTAATACCCGAATTGATCAACTGGTCGAAATACGACTCCGCTCCCGTGGCACGATTCTCCAACGCCTGTTTCTCGGTAATCTCTCCGGCCAGAAGATCTTTCCAGAGGCGAATATTGCCGTCCAGGTCAAGCCCGCTGGATGCTTCCAGGGACTCTGCTGCCGCGTACTGGATCGCAGGATCCTCGTCGTCAAGCACATCCTGCAAGGACTCACGGATGCGAGGCTGGTCCCCGATGGACCGGCAACGCCCCAGCCCCCGCATCGCTGCGATTCGCACATCGTTGTCCGTGTCCGCAGCAACTCTTTCCAGCAGGATTCCAACTCGTTCCGGAGAAGACTGTGATGTCCAGGCCCGGCAGGCCGCAACCCGCACTTCCGGGTAATCCGACTCACTGGCAAGGCGAAGTCCAGGGACTGCCTCCGGCACATCGAATACTCCCAGCGTTCGCACCAGTTCCAGTTGCAGTGCCATGTTGTCTGCCTTCGCAACAATGTTCTCACTCAACGCCTCGGCGTGTTTTACCTGCACCTGCCTGGGTATCTCCGTCACATCGTCGCGCAGTTGCTTCAGCTGCCGACTCTGCTGGTACCAGGTCATCTCGTACTGTTCGTCGTCAGCCCATGCCTTGTAGGATGCCGGGTCGAGAGAATTCCAATTCAGCATCGAGAGCTGGTGATGCAGGCAGCCGGTCTGCAGGGGGAGAAGTAACACTCCAGCAGCCAGCACGATCCACTGGACGGAATGACATTTTTCTGTTTCTTTTCGCATCGCACTGACATTCAAGCGGGGGATCTTTGGGACGCGGGAAAGTACCAGAAATAATCGGGGCTTGCCATATCAATCAGCCAGGCAACTTGTCCTTCCAGGGAGCATCTCTCATCATGGAAGAATGTCGCCACCTCTTGAATTACTGGGAATCTACCTGCACCTCTCACGTGCCAGCCAGCAGCGAGGTCAGAAGATCAAGCGGGATCGTTTTCTTGTGCTCTCGGCAGGAATTGCATCCCGACTGGAACTCACTCGCATCACCGCCTATTGCCGCAAGCTGGTCCTGGAACATAATCCGGGACACATGCTCAGGCACTGGCCATCGGTCGAGGAGGCGATGACCGATGCCGACTTCCTTAACTTCTGCCGCATCCTCCAGCGGCGATACCCCAGGGAGCGGGCAGAACAACTGCTTTTTGACCTGGGGATCAACAGCGAGGGAGAGCGTGAGGCCTATTTCACCGACGAGGAATATGCGGCCGCGCTGCTGGGCACAGACCTGGACCATATCACCCGGCAAGTTAGATCTTCCGGTCCTGACGATTAGTCCAGTCATATCAGGACCAGGACCGCGTCAGGGGTCCAGTTATGCAGCTCGCTGGAGTCAACCGAACTCGCCGCAGGCGGCATGTCGATAATTATCTACAAGACGATGGCATGGTTTTCGAAGAACCCACCCTCGATCGATGGTGAAACCAATGCGATTTATTCTCAAGCGAGTTATCTACCTGTTGCTGCTGATGAGCGTGTTCAGCGTCCCGATGCTGATGCTTAACAGCCAGTGGCGAGATTCACTAACACGGGCCGGCAGCGACCTGTTCAAACAGGTCGGGCATCTTCCTCGCCGCCTGATTCCCGCAGGCGAGGCGGTGCAGAAGGGTACTCAGGCCCAGTCGTCCCTGAGCCCAATGGCGATCCAGCTGGAGCAGGCGGTCAAGAGATTCCACGCCGGAGGTGGCCGTATCGCAGATTTCAACATGGTATTCCAGTGTGGAGCCCCCCGCTCCTGGGTGCAGCAAACATACGGCGACATCTCCGAGGCAGTCGATGGACAGCGTGAAGGACTTCGCGTGTCACTGGTGACCGGGAACAGGCTCGAAGACCTGGCTGGCTCACTCACCTACTGGTTTGACCGGCAGGGACGGGTCGAACGAATTTACTTCCAGGGGGTCACCGGCAATCCGGCAAAACTGGCCTCCTTTGCCTGCCGCAGTCAGAAAATGGTTGCCAGGCAACATGACAGGGATGCCCTTTTCATCAGGGCCGGCAAAGACGGTCCCCAGCACCTGTTACACATCTCGCGAAAGCCACTGGTGAACGTCAGCACGCTCCACGGCCGCTACAAGGTCACCCTGGAGCTTAATCGACAGGGATGCTCCCTCAGTTCTACATCCACCGAAGTGCTGGAGGGGGGCTGAGCGGGCCCCTGAGCGAGACGGCTGCCTGGTCGTGAGCGACTCCCCCGGGGAGGTCGAATCCGCTATCTTCTCCAGTATGCCCACGTTGCCCCATGACCTCCAGGTCCGTCCGGCCCCCCCCGCAGATCGTCCGCGGCTCCTGCAGTGGATCCTCTCTGACGATACGG